>JAIRNQ010000373.1 GCA_031257955.1 Deltaproteobacteria bacterium
GGCCGCGGCCCGGGCCCTGGGCGCCCCGGAAAAACTGGCCGCCATGCTGAGCTTGATGACCCGTTACGTGACGGTTATCCGTGACGAGTTCGAGCGGTTGGTTTGGGCCATGAAGATAAGGGGTTTTAAGGCCTCGACTAGCCTACACTGCCTGAGAAGCTACGCCAATCTGGCCGGGGTTCTTTTGGTCAGGGGCCTGGACCGTGGCGAACGGGTCTACGCGGCCATGTTGTGCCGGGGCTATAAGGGCCGGTTTTATTTTTCCTTGGAGAGGCCAATTAACCGAACCGACGTCTTGTCCCTCATCGTTTTTCTGGCCGCTTCGGCGGCCGTGGCCGCCGTGAATTTTATCCACCGGGCCGGCTACTAAAGTCGTCCGGACCGGCGGGCCTTGGCCGAGGTTGGAACATGTCACCCACAGACGCCATCATAAATCTGCAAGGGATACGCTTCGCCTATCCCAAGCGGCCGGAGGTTCTAAAGGGCCTGGATCTATTGGTCGACGGGACTACCAGGCTCGGGGTGGTGGGTTCCAATGGCAGCGGAAAGACCACGCTTCTCTCCATAATCATGGGCTTGATTAAGCCCCAGGCCGGGAGGGTGGAGATTTTGGGCCGCCTTAGGGAGCGGGAGGCCGATTTTAAAGACGTCCGGCCCCTTCTGGGTTTTGTCTTCCAGGACGCCAACGATCAACTCTTTTGCCCGACCGTTAGGGACGACGTGGCCTTCGGGCCCCTTAATCTGGGTAAAACCAAGGCCGAGGCCAAGGAGATCGTGGCCGAGACGCTAGCCGATCTGGGGCTTTCCAATTTTGCCGACCGCATCACCTACGATCTCTCCGGGGGCGAAAAAAAACTGGTGGCCGTGGCCACGGCCCTGGCCCTGCGCCCCAAGGTTTTGATAATGGATGAGCCGACCACCTTTCTGGACGTCTCGGCCGTGGCCAGGTTGGAAGCCATCGTGGCCAAGCTGGATTTGCCCATGGTCATCGTCAGCCACGACGCCCCGTTCCTGGAGAGGGTGGTCACCAGCCGTCTGGTAATGCGTGAGGGGGCCCTTCACCCGGCGTAAGGCTGACGGGGCAATGGAATAGCGGCCTTTCAGGCCGTCGGCGAACCAGCGCGGACCGGTGCCGAACCACGAAAAGCCCCTAACCAAGGGGCTTAAAAATTATTTTTGCCCGGACGAAAAAAAGTTGAAAAAAAGCTTGACTCGAACGCCAATCCGTAGTATAAATTTCACTTCACCGTAGCGGAAGGCTTTTTACCCCCTCTTGCCCTTCGAAGCGGCTCGAAGATTCACCATTGACTCAGTTAGGCTTAAGATTGTTAATAATGGCTATTAGATTTGTTAACCAGTTGTCAGTAAATAGTTAGGAAATTTTTACCAAGGCGGCATCTGTTGCCCCACAGAAGGGCTCAAATAACTGCCGCCGGACTACCTATTTTGGTAACCCGTAAGTCAAATACTTGGCTCGGGGCATTGTTTTTAGGCGCTTTTCGGAAGAACCGAAGGCCGGAGACGACAGTTTTCGGCTTGTTTTTTTTGCCATTTTCGGAAAACGCCCGTTGGGTCCGGATACGCCCCGGCGCGTCCCCCAAAACGCCCAGGGGTTAGACCCTGGGTACAAGCCAAACGATTTTCCTACCAGACGGCGCCACTCGGCGACGTCGAGATAATCGCCATCCCTCATTTCTGCGGTGAACCTACATTACATTAACGCAGCTCCGGCCGTTCGCCATTCGGCGACGGCCGGGGGTGTCCCTCCCTTTTCCTTTGCCGCTCAACTTCTCGGATAAACCCCGGTAAGATAGCTTCCCGCATGGAAATACCCATTTGACTAACGTTGCGAAAATAGGCAACTATTTTTGAGCGGCAATTATTTTTGACTCTCGTGCCGTTTGGGATTATTATACATAGTTACGTTTATTCTTTTGGGATCCCGGAACCGACCGTCGGCTAGACCGTTGGTTGTCGAAACCCCAAAGAATGTGGGTAAATATGAAATAGCTAAGGCCCGGACAAAACAGGGCGGACAATTTTTATTTTTTATTTTTTGCTCAAAAATACGCCTTAGTTGGCGTCATAGTCCCAACCCAATTCATTGAAATCATGAAACATACTTCGATTGAAGAATATAAAGCTCCAATAGACGTGAGAGGGTTTAGACATCTTCGTCCCTATTTTTTATGCCAATAAATGTTAATTGGCTTGATTGAGGTTCAGCGGTGGAAACTAACATCCAAACAGCAAAGTCGAATTTACCCAAGATAGTCATTGCTCTGGTGGCGGTGGCGATTGTTCTGATCGTGTTGGTGGTTATGAAATTCTCCGGGGGGGAAACTACTACTCCGGCGACCCAGACGGCGGAAGCGACCCCGGCGACCGCCACGGCGGCGGCTACGCCAGCCGCTCCGGCGGCCGCTCCGGCGGCTACCCCGGAGGCCACTCCGGCGGCCACTCCGGCGGCTACCCCGGCGGCCACTCCGGCGGCCGGTAGCGAAGGTGATAAGCCGGCTTCCAACGGCACCGCTCAGGCGGCCGAGGCCCAAGACGCCCAGTCATCCGATACTTTGGTGGCCCAAGCCAACCCCGCGGCCCCGGCCGAGTCGGGGGGTGTGTCGGTGAATCCCTTGGCCGGGACAAGCGGGCCCAGGGAGGTCACGCCCCAGGAAGCCATCGAGATCCTAACCGAAAAGGCCAACGAGGGCGACGCCGTGGCCATGTTGAGCTTGGCCCGTTTATACCAAAACGGCGTCGGCACGCGGATTAACCATACCAAAAGCGCAGAACTCTTCGCCAAGGCGGCCGAGGCCGGCAACGCCGAGGGGCAGTTTTATCTGGGCCAGGCCTACGAGATTGGCCTGGGTTTCCTGGTCGACGACGCCAAGGCTTGGGAAAATTACCAGAAGGCCGCCGCCCAAAATCTGCCGGAAGCCAACTATCGTTTAGCCATGGTCTACGCCGAAGGGACCTTCGGCGAGAAACAGGACGAAAAAAAGACCTTAGAGTACCTCAAGAAGGCCGACGAGAGCGACTTTCCAATGGCCGCCCACGTATTGGGGCAGATATACATGGAAGGGTCTTTCGGGGAGACCAGGGATCAGGACAAGGCTCTGGAATACTACCTAAAGGCTGCCAATTTGGGCAACGCCGAGTCCATGATGAACGTGGGGGCCATATACCATCAGGGTTTGGGCCGGCCCATTGACGAGGTCCAGGCCCTAAAATGGCTTAACTTGGCCCGGGCCAGCGGCTATCCCAATCAGGACTGGAACACCCTCCTAACCAACGTTACCAAAAATATGACCGAGGAGCAGGTTAAACAGGCCACCGAAGAGGCCCTGGCTTGGGCCGACGAGTTTAACTCCAGGGCCCAACAACGCACGGCCGCTCCGGGTTCCGGAAACGCCAGCCCCCAGTGACGATCGGCAAAATTAGCGTAGCGAACCGGGGACTCTCTCCCCGGTTTTTTTACCCCTTTACCTCAAAAAACTCCCTAATCATTCTGGCCCATTCAATGTGAGTAATCGCCTCAATCCCAGAGTTCCACAAGTTTTCAAATGGGTTAATTCTTCTGGGGTGGCGCTAGTGGCTTCTCCGGAAAGGCATTTATTGCCTTGGTTCTCTCGGTCGCCTCTCATCTTCTCGCCTTGACAAGCCGGAGGTTATGGTTTAAATATGATCATATAACCGCAGCGTTTTTAGCGGAATTTTAATTTTGGAGCTGATATGAATAGATCTAACTATATTGAGAAAGCATGGTTAACACCAATCGTTGAAGGTACATGGTTATTTACTGAATATTTTTCGAAGAAATTTATAATATAGCTGATATAGATAATAAAATAGGTGTTTATTCTAATATTGAGCTAGAGCAATATGATAAAGTATCTAATAAAGGCTCAATAATTTCTGATGTAATACTTACAATTCCTGTAAAAAATCAAAGTTTTAAATCTATTAGGTGTTTTATTGAATTACAAAACTATTATATAAAAGATTATTCTATTAAGATGCGAGATACCTTCGCTAGAACGATTAGCAAATATCCCAATGAGAGGCTCTACCGACTTCTTATTTTTACCGGTAAAGCCCCCAAAATAACTGCATATGAGGATCACCTTTTACGTGAAGTAACTTATTTAAAATTTTCTTGTATTCATTACAAGGATTATGACATTGAAAAACTACGAAATGATAAGCGTCTTGGCGCAAGAATAATGCAGGCATTTGTGCTTAAAGGTACGAAAACTGACTCAATGAGTTCTATAGATGTTGAAAATTATGCCGGTGAGGTATTTGATTATATAAATAAGTTTAATAAAGATGATAACGAGTTCGGTATTGCAGTTTCTTTTATTAACCAGTTATTTGGCCTTAAAGAACGTAAGAAAAATGGCCAATTATGTTCAAAATTTGTGGAGGACTATGGAATGAACATCGATTATAACTCTACCTTTGAGGAAATGCTCCAAGAGAAAGGCATACAGAAAGGCATAGAGATAGGCCAAGAGAAAGGCATACAGAAAGGCATAGAGATAGGCCAAGAGAAAGGCATACAGATAGGCCAAGAGAAAGGCTTACAGAAAGGCATAGAGATAGGCATAGAGAAAGGCGTTCTGGATATGGCTAAGTCTATGCTCGAGAATGGTTTAACCATCGAACTGATAGCCAAGATCACCAAACTGAAAAAGAAACAAATTATGG
>JAIRNQ010000129.1 GCA_031257955.1 Deltaproteobacteria bacterium
GGGAGTTTTCGTAGGCCTCGCGGGTTAGCCGGTAGAGATCGTTTAGGGAGAGGCCCAGGTTGCGGAGTAGATCCAGCAGTCGCTCCAGGGTCGAGTCCACCGCGGCCCGAACCAAGCCCGGATCGATTTTAAGTTCTTTTTTGCCCCAGGCCACGGCCGGGGCCAGGTTGGCCCGTAGGCGCTCCAGAAAGTTTATGGCCCTGGCCAGCGATGAGAGCAGATCCGGCCAACCCCGGTTCAAGGTGTCGGCCAGGGCCAAGTGGGCTTCGCGGGTGCGGCGGTTATGGAGCCACAGCCGGCGTTCCAGCTTTAGGAGTTCGCCTTCCAGTCGGGCTTTTAGGGTCGCGTCCCGGTCGCCCTCGGGCAGGGCCAGGATCTCAGCCAGTTCGTCGGTTAATTCCTTTCGTTCGGCCAAGGCCGGGCCCAGTTCCTGGGGGTAGAGGTGATCCAGATCGGCCAGGGTACCCCTGGCCGGGGCCCCGATGCCCGGAATGGGTAGGCTAACCGATTCCATGGCCCGGTAGAGGCCACGGAAACGGGGTAAGTCGACTATGGTCGAAAACTGGCCGCCTAAAGAGGCAACCCCAGAAGCGGCGCCGGAGGCAAGTCCTGACCCCACGCCGGGCGCAAGCCCGGCCGGGCCGGTTTTGTCGGCCGCTTTGGGGGCGTCCTTGGGGGGCTCCTTTTCGGAACCGCCGGGAGGGGTCGGATTGTCCGGGTCAAAATCCATGCGGGAAAAACCCTTAACTGGTTAGGCCAAACTTGGCCGCCAAACCTTTGGTCCGCCAAAGTTTTAGGTTTTGGGGCCTACATACCTTGCGGTCGTTAAGCGGCCGGGCTTGGGGGCAACCAGGCCGTAAGGCCGCATACGGCGAGGCCATGAGGCCGTAGGCGTTTAGGCGGTAAGGAGCTTCAGGAAGGTCCTTACGCCGTAGCCGGTGGCCCCTTCGGGGCAGTGGGGTTTGGCCGTCAAGTTTCTGGCCGTGCCCACGATGTCCAGATGGGCCCAGGGGAGGCCGGGCTCGATGAAACGCCTTAAAAACAGGGCCCCGATTATGGCCCCGCCTAGCCGGCCGCCGGATTCCTTAAAGTCGGCCAGATCGCTTTTAAGCCTCTCGTCATAAGGCTCATACAGGGGAAGGCGCCAAAAATCCTCGGCGGCTTCCCGGCCGGCTTTTTCCATCTCGGCCAAGAGAAGCGGATCGTCGCAAAAAAATCCGGCCACGTTCTCGCCCAGGGCCACGCCGCAGGCCCCGGTCAGGGTGGCCAGATCGAGTATCCTCGAAGGCTTGCGCCTTTGGGCCGCCGCCAGGGCGTCGCATAAAATGAGCCTTCCCTCGGCGTCGGTGTTGGTGATTTCGACGGTCTGGCCGGAAAGGCTGGTTATGATGTCGCCTGGCCTATAGCCCCCGCCGTCGGGAAGGTTCTCGGCCATGGGCAGGACGCCCACCAGATGGACCGGGAGCTTGAGCTCGGCCGCGGCCAAAACGGTGGACAATACCACCGCCGTTCCGGCCATGTCGGTTTTCATCAGGCCCATGTTTTCGGCCGGTTTGATGCACAACCCTCCGCTGTCAAAGGTTATGCCTTTTCCGACCAAGGCCGTCGGGCCCTTATCCGTGGGGGCGCCCGGGCCCTTGTATTCCAAGATAACCATCCGGGGTGGATGGGAGCTGCCGCTCCCCACGGCCAAGATGCCCCCGGCCCCTTCCTGGGCCAGTTTTTTTTCGTCCCAAACCTCGGCCTCGACGCCAAACTGGGCGGCCAACTTGGCCGCCTCGTTGGCCAAAAGCTCTGGGTAAAGAAGGTTGGCGGGTCGGTCGGTTAACGCCCGGGCCCGTAGCTGGGCCTTGGCCATGGCCACCCCAAAGGCCACCGCCCTGCGGCCGGCTTCCAGGCCGGCCGCGAGGCTGGTCACTTGGCCGGTCTCTTGGCCCTGGCCATTGTCCAACAGGGTGACTTCGGTAAGCTTTAGGGGCTTTTCCTCGTTTTTGCTTTTGTAGACCGGTCTTTCGTCCAAGGCCAGCGTCAGGGCCAAGCCCAGGATCTCCAGAGCGGCCTCGCGGCTAAAGGCCAAACTGGGAACCACGAAAGTGGCCTTCTCCAGGCCCAGTTTCTTGACTTGCTTGGCCGCCCTGGCCGCGGACTCCAACAGGGCGCCCCGGGAGGGATCCTTAAGCCCGACCAAAATCAGCCAGCCCCCGTGGACTCTCAGCGGGAAGGCCTCGGCGCCCCCGACGCTAAAGGCGCCGCTTTCGATAAGCGGCTGGAAGGCCGACCGGAAGGGCGAGAGCCGATCCCCCTCTCCGGTACCGTCGGTATCGGAGGCGAGAAAAATGACCGTGGCCGGGCTGACAAAGCCTTCGATTTTATCAACTTTATATTCAATGTTCATCTAATATTCCTTTAAATTAGGGTAAAAAAATACACGCGCTCAAGGACAAAACCATGCCAAGCGAAATTCCACAATCCAAAAGTTACAAGTTAACCTGATCCAACCGACATAGCGGCACCAAAAGACTTGTTGTTAAGGCCCCTTACCTAATGCGTTAAGTACAACGTTTGGGCGGTCGGCAAGCCGTTTGGCCAGCCGTTTCTGCCGGAAGTGCTAATATTTTAGCACCAAAATTAACAAAGGGCCAACAAGCAATGGTTATGAAAGCTGCATAATTTGACTTTTCTTCCAATAGGCGAACCAAAAACCCCGCGATATTGATCGGGGTTGAAGCTTAAGCCTTGACTATCATTATATAAAGAGCCTTTGGGGGAAAGTCAATGTTTCCATGAAATAAAATCAAAGAGCCAATTTATTCGCAAAATTTTATAGACTAGAGCTTCAAAGAATGGTTTTTGACTAGGCAAATTACGATTTGTTGCCTTTACAAATCATTGGGAGTCATTAATAATTCCGCACGGGCACCGTTTGGGTACCGTCGGTTGGCCCCAGCGGGCCAACCGGAGCTGGGCCAGGAGCTTCAACCCAAGAAAAGTGGGCTAACTTTAAAGGTCC
>JAIRNQ010000180.1 GCA_031257955.1 Deltaproteobacteria bacterium
GGACCCGGGCCTATTGTGGGTGGCGCCATCGGCGAGGGTCTGGCCGGAAAACCAAGCCGGATAAGGGCGCGGGCCTATTGTGGGAGGCGCCATCGGCGAGGGTCTGGCCAGAAAAAACAAGCCGGATGAGGTCCCGGGCCTATTGTGGGTGGCGCCATCGGCGAGGGTCTGGCCGGAAAACCAAGCCGGATAAGGGCGCGGGCCTATTGTGGGAGGCGCCCTCGGCGAGGGTCAGGCCAGTAAAAAAAGGCCGGGGCAGGGCCCGTGCATGCGGGGGGTGGCGCCAGCGGCGAGGGTGAGCCCGTACCCACAACCCGGATTAGGCCGCCGGCCTACTGGGGGCCGCGCCATCGGCGAGGGTCTGGCCGTAAAAACAAGCCGGATAAGGGCGCGGGCCTATTGTGGGTGGCCCACTGTCGGGTGGCCAAGCCCAGGCCAATGGTTGGGGCCAATGGAATTATTGGCCGCGGGTCCGTAAAGGGGCCAGTGGCGCGAAGAGAGGCGAGAAAGCGGAATAGCTTTTATTGGTAAGTATAAATGTATTTACTAATATAAGTTATATTATCCATTTTATCAAACCGTTTACCTTTTTGTTTGTTCCCGGAGGACAAGATGAAAGCGAGATTGTTGTTCGTTTCCGTTCTGGCGTTTTTGGTTTCCATGGGTCTGATTTTGGGAAGGCCCGCCGAAGCCCAGGAGAAAAAGCTAAGAATCGGCTACCAAAAGTCGTCAACCCTTTTGATTCTCTTGAAGGGGCAAGGCATTTTGGAGAAAGCCCTTGAGAGTAAGGGGGTGACCGTGGAGTGGAACGAGTTCACCTCGGGGCTTCCCATGGTTGAGGCCTTGAACGTGGGGGCCTTGGACCTCTCGGCGGACGTGGCCGACACGGTTCCATTGTTCGCCCAGTCGGCGGGGACCGAGTTTACCTACTTCCTGCAAGAAAAGCCCTCGCCCACGGCCGAAGGCATCGTGGTGGCCAAGGATTCCGAGGTTAAGGCGACTAAAGACCTAAAGGGCAAAAAACTGGCCGTGGCCAAGGCCTCGGGCGCCCACTATCTAACCGTTCAGGCCTTAAATAAAGCCGGTTTGGTTTTTGACAAAGACGTGGCCATTTCTTATCTGCAGCCGGCCGACGCCCGGACGGCTTTTGAATCCGGGGCCATTGACGCTTGGGCCACCTGGGATCCCTTCCTGGCCACGGTCGAGATCCAGTCGGGGGCGAGAAAGATTGACGACGGTTCGACTACCGGGGTGACCTACACCCGGTTTTATCCCATTTCCACCCCATACCTAGCCGCCAACCCGGACATAGCCAAGGTCATAGCCGATGAGCTTACCAAAATCGGCCAGTGGGTAAAGGCCAATCCCGACGCGGCCGCCGACGTCCAGGCCCCCTTGGTCGGGTTGGACAAAGAAATCGTTAAACTGGGAAATAGCCGCCGCAGCTACGCCGTGGCCCCGGTCGACGAGACGGCCCTGGCCGAGGAGCAGAAGATCGCCGATATCTTCGTGGCCGAAAAGCTTCTGCCCAAGGCCATAAGCGTAAAAGATGTCCCGGTCTGGTCCGGACAATAGAACCATGGACGGTTGTATCGCCGAAAAGGCACCCGGGGATAGCCCCGGGTGCCTAAGGGATGGCCTTGGAGAGGGCCTAACCAGCGCCGTTACCGAGGCGGACGAGGCTGCCGGAGCGGCCGAGGCGGACCCCATGGCTTTGGCGGGTACCGGAGGGTAGCCGGGGCGGGCGGGGGATTGTTTTACGCGGGCCTCAAGAGGCGGCTTTTGCCTTGGCTTCTTCCGATTCTTTTGATCCTATATTGGCAGATTGCCGCTAACATGGGCTGGATTAATCCCAGGATTTTGCCCTCGCCCCTAAACGTTTTCAAGGCCTTCGTGAGGCTCCTCTTAAACGGCGAGCTTTTGGAAAACATCAAAGTCAGTTGCGGCCGGGCCGGCCTGGGTTTTTTGATCGGCGGAAGCATCGGCCTGACATTGGGGCTTATCACGGCCACCTGGCGTTTTTTGGAAACGCTTTTGGATACCACCCTGCAGATGGTCCGGACCATCCCCAACCTGGCGCTATTGCCCCTGGTCATAATTTGGTTCGGCATAGGTGAAAAGGCCAAGATATTTCTTATCGTCTGTGGGGTCACCTTTCCCATCTACCTAAACACTTTCCATGGGATCCGCTCGGTGGATCTTAACCTTATCAGCATGGCCAGGGTATACGGCCTGGACCGCTTGGCCCTTTGGCGGCACGTCATCCTCCCCGGGGCCTTGCCCTCGATCCTGGTCGGGGTCAGGTTTTCCCTGGGCGTGATGTGGATGACCTTAATCATCGCCGAAACCATCGCCGCTTCCAGCGGCCTGGGTTACATGGCCACCAACGCCCGGGAGATGATGCAAACCGACGTAATGGTTCTGACCATACTTATGTACGCCCTTTTGGGCAAATTGGCCGACGTGGTGGCCAGGGCGCTGGAGAAGCGTTTCTTGGCTTGGTGCCCGGTTAACGCCGCCTGAAAGGCCATTGTCCAAACATGGTTCACCCGGCCAAGGCCCGGCCCAAGCCTTGGCCGTACCGGTAAAGTGGCGGCGTCATTTCGGGAACTCGGCAAGAGAGGAAAAAATGGATAAGGGGTTTGGGGACCCTGGGGGAGGGGCCGAGGTTAAAGCCGTCGGTTTGGTAAAGAATTACGGCGACAACGCGGTCCTAAAGGGCCTAGGCTTTGAGCTTAAGGCCGGGGAATTCATGGCCGTGGTCGGCCGCAGCGGCTGCGGCAAGACCACCCTTCTCAGGCTCCTGGCCGGCCTGGAGGCCCCGGACCAAGGGCGGGTATTGGTTAACGGAGAACCCAGGACGGATCTAAACGACGATACCAGGATCATGTTCCAGGAAGACAGACTCCTTCCTTGGAAATCGATATTGGGCAACGTGGGCTTGGGACTGGGGGGCGACTATCAAAGCGTGGCCATGAAAGCCCTGGAAGACGTGGGATTGGGGCTCAGGAAGGGCGATTGGCCCCGGACCCTTTCCGGGGGCCAGAGGCAGAGGGTGGCCCTGGCCAGGGCCTTGGCCCACTCGCCCAAGCTCTTGCTCCTGGACGAGCCCATGGGGGCCCTGGACGCCCTGACCAGAATCGAAATGCAGTCACTGGTGGAAAGGCTCTGGCGCGACTGGGGTTTTACCGCCCTGTTGGTTACCCATGACGTGGCCGAGGCCATTACCCTGGCCGATCGGGTCATACTCCTGGAGAACGGACGGGTCACCCAAGATCTGCGCATAGACCTGCCCCGGCCCAGGCAGCGGGACATCGCCTTCGCCAAACTCGAATCCGAAGTCCTAAACTGGATCCTCAGTTTATACGCCGGTTTTATCTAAAATCGCTAAATATTGAGTATATAAATCAATATTTATAGCTTAAAAATTAATATGAATTAACTTTTACGGTAAACATTAATGGAATCGCCAGCAAATTGGCTGGCATATCGGACTAAAAAACTTCGCCCTTTCGGCCAAAACCCAGGCCGGGAAATTTGGTGGTCTAACCAATTGGCCATGCCCCCACCCTTCGGGCACTCTCGGCTTTCCTATAAACCCCCATCAAGACTAAATCCTGCCCAAATCCCAGAGTCAAAAATCTAAAACCCAGAGCCCGCCGGAGTGGAAGCCGGCGTCCCGGGGCCTCCGAAGGTCCGTTTGAATAGGCCAATCGCGGCCGGGTGCGCCCAAAGGCTACCAAGTTTTGGCCGCCGTTTAAGCCGTCGTCTTGGCTAAGGCCCTGGTCGTCTCCCTGGCGTAAGGGTCCCGGCGGCCGCGCCTGGGCAAGCCAGTCGCCCTGCCAACCCACCAAACTGCCTACCAGGCGAGCCTATGGCCACGCGGACATCCGGCCATACGTCCGTTCCCGGGGTCGGCCCGGCAACGGGACAAGCCGTGGGGCCCCAAAAGCCGTAGGCAAAAGCCAGCGGTTAAGGCCAGGCGGGGCTTTTCGAGCCAGAGCCGGGCAAAGCTCTGGCTCAAGAAACTAACCGGAGGTCACTCGGCCAGGGAACGGCAGAGGGAGGCGTCGGCTTCGCCTATGCTATGGATTTTATCGATGACCACGTTGGGCTTGGGAGAGGGTACCGACTTATCGACCGGGTCCCCGTAGGCATCCAAGACCGAGAAATCAAACTTTATGCGGGAACCTATGGGCAGCTGGCTCAATTGGTCGTATTGCGTCTCCGTTTGGAGCCCGTTGATAAAATTGAAGTCCCGCTTGTCCATCCTGACGCTGACCACGTCGGGTGTGGCCTTAGATTCCGAGGCCAAATAATCGCAAATTATGCCGTCCTCATGCTTGGCCACGGCCAGAACTTTCGTCGTTTTGTCGCTTTGGGCCAGGGCTTGGCCGAAAGCGGCGACTGAGAACGCCACGATAACGAAAAACGAAAATGGATAACGCATAACAGTCCCCATTGATTGCTTGATTGTTTGTTTGTAAATCGCCTTTACCGAACGAACTCCCTAAACCTATAACGCTTCGATAAAACTCTCTCCCCGGTTCTTCGTTGCCTTAGCCGGCGGGCGGGCCTTTGCCCCATCGCCCATATCTGGGTTTTGGGCAAAAATCCCCTTAAAATGTACGACATAAACCCGCCCCGGTCAATAACAAAGGCAAAAGAGCCCGCCCCGGCCATCTTTGGCCCAATAATCCAATAATCCTTTACGTTTCGGCCCTAGCGTTAGGTAGTACCGTAGTACCGATTCTTGCTTGAACCCATATTTGAACGCAACCCTTAAATTCAATAACACCTTCCAGGCCGGGTCGCTGACCCTCACCCCAGAACTCCGCGTCGGTTACGCCATCGCGGCCAAGAGACTTAACGACGCCCTGACAGTCGGCTTTGCCGGGGCCTCGGGCGCGGCCAAGACCCTTGGTACCCGCTCCCGCGGAAGCCACTTCCAGGCCGGTTTTAGCCTTAACCAAAAATTGCGGCATGGTTGACGCCTTCATAAGCTACGATCTGGAGGCCTCCAAGGGCTACCGTAGCCACAACGCCTCCATCGGCCTAAATCGGCCTAAGCTTCGAGTTCTAACCCCCACAAATTGCCTGCGGCGAGCGCCTCACGGGCCGGGGATAACTCCCACGGCCCAAGTTGGGTTACCACAAACGCCAGTCCGTTTCACTCTCCGACATCCGTTCTCCGACACTCGTTTGGATTTCTCGCTACCTCGCCAGGCTAGCCCGCGGCGACCCCGGCTATACCCTTTTCCGAATCCGCCAAAATCGGAAGCGATGTCAGCGTTACCCCACCCAAAACATGCCCTTCTCAAATACGAATACCGTCCCCTCCGTCCCCACAATCGATGGGCGCGGCCCAAGTTAGGCCAAGGCCACGAAGTATGAAAAATAGTATATTTTCCGATAGTTATTGCTTTAGGGAAATTACGCTTTTGAAAAAACTATAATTGTCAGGTACTTTTTATGATAAAAAGACAATCGATATTAGTTAAGAGTAGTCTTACACTAGTCCCAGTGTAGTGCCTACAATAGAACAAGACGTTTATCCGGGCAGCTCACCGGCGGCGGGTACAACCATAGCCTCAGGCCTACATGGTGACGCCGCTGGCCGAGCGTTCAACCAGGGCCTTGAGGCCAGACCTTGGCAAAGGGGCAAAGGGGTTGAAGTCGGCTTGGGTGACCAGCGGTTTGGTGATGGACGTGGGCGAGGTTTCGGCCAGGAGAAGTGCCTCGCTTTGACAAGGCCTGGCTGGCCCTTTGCGGCCAGTGGGAGGTTCGCTCCATTGGGGGCTTGGGCCAGGGACGCCAGGGCGGCTTGGATAGACTGTTTCGGCCAGGGATGGTTCGGAAAACCCGCGGCCGGAGGTGAATCCGGGTCGAAGGGCGACTGGACCCTGGCCGCCTGGGCTGGCCAAGACCCGCCAAATCGGTCCCAGGACGTCGTACAGGCACGTTTTTCGTTCCCAGGCGTAAAAGTAGCCAGAAAATCTAAAAACGCGCTGGCGGGCCTTCTAGGGCCGTTTATGGGCCTCCTGGTAAAGGGGTTGAAGTCGGCTTGGGCGGCAAGCGGTTCGGTGGTGGCCGTGAGCCCGCTTTCGGCCAGCAGTCGCTCGAAGCCGGAGATTATTTCGCGGCCAGCGGGCCAGAGCGCTTTGGTAGAAACCAGGCTCAAGGAACGCTGACAGAACGCGCAAACGGAAGGGCCCAGGTGGCCGGCTTATCGTCGGCAAAGAGATCGAGAAGGGTCTATTTCTAAGATAAAACCTGCGGGTTAAGTCGGGTTTTCGGTCTGGCTCCAAAGGGGCAGAGAGGATTCCCGGTGGTTTGGGCCCTGGCGAGCATAAGCCCATAGGCCTACATTTACTCTTGCTGGGCGGGTATTTCGCGGGTCGGACGGTTATTGGTTTAGGCTATGGCTTTCAGCCAAGAGAGGGTCGGACGTATATTGGTTTAGGCTAAGACTTTCAGCCAAGACAGGGTCGGACGGTTATTGGTTTAGGCTATGGCTTTCAGCCAAGAAAGGATCAGACGGTTATTGGTTTAAGCTATGGCTTTTAGCCAAGAAAGTGCTAGCCGCTCAACGGGAATGTCTTCGTAAACGGCGTGGCCTGGGCGGTTTGCGCTCCAAAATACCTAATCCACTTGTCAGACCGTCTGGTCGCGACAAAGGTTAGCCAAAGAATGGCAGCTACGATTGTGACCGAGACGATGACAATCGTTAAGCCAAAAAAGGACTATAAAGGCTTGTATACTGAATTAAGCCGATGAATTACTCATAATCGCGGAAAACGGAGGGTTCTTTGAGAGAGGCGGTTTTAGCGGCGCTGACGGGGTAGAACCAGAAAGGCGGCCGGTTGGGAAACCAGTTACCAGCCAGCGGTTACCAACCAAAGCCATGGCCAGTCCTAGAGGTGAGCCCAGGCCGCCTGGGCGCCAGGCCCATACCCGCCAGGGCCTCTTAATGGATGGCCTGGGTCTTAACGGCGCGTCCTCCAAGATAGCCGCCCCGACCGCCGGAATCATGGTGGAATCCAGAACCTTCCTAATGGACATAATCTAACTTTTTGAGTTTTTTATCTTGATAATATACTGATCTTATAGCAATTAATATCATATTAAGATAAAGTATTGTCTACTTATTAGCATAAAAAAATATATATTGACTAGTAAGATAACAATAAAATATTAATTAGATTGGTAAACAAAGGTTAAAAAATAATAAAACTTAATTACGCAACATTTTTATGGATATAGTTTTTGATAGCTAACATAAAACGAAAAATTATTGTTTAAAGAATAGTATAAATCTATAAAGGAAATTGATAATAATAAATTTAGGTATTTATACCAGATTTTTATTGAACTATAATCGATAAACTTGTGGTTTTAATGCCTTGGTCAACATTGACCCCAGCCTTTTCCATCCGCCAAGAGGTGATTTTTGGTTCGCAAAGGCAAGTCCGAATTCGATCAACCACCCGGGTTCCATGCCCTTAAACCAAAGACGCCGCGGGTATGGCCGTTCCCAACTGTTATGTCGAGAACGGTTGCTCCGCGGCGGTTTAATTGATCCCCTTTGGATCGCTTGGTTTAGAAGCGGTAGCCGAATCTGGCCCCGCCGGAAAAGCCTCGGTTACGTCCAGCGTACCCTTGGATTCCAGCTTCGACATTCCAAGGGTTATCCTCTGTCGACCGAAAGATAACCCCGATTTCGCCCACAAAGGTAGAGCCTTTGAGTTCGTCGGACTGGAAGGAGAAAATGTTAGCTTGGGCGTTGGACCAACCGTCGAATTCATGCTCCCAATAGCCGCCAACGTAATAGCTTATGCGTTCGTTGTGTTCGCGGGAGTAGCGGGCCCCTCCTCGAACGCGGCTGGAGTTGGTCTTGTCGAAACGCACTCTCTCACCGGTCTCAAGCGAAACCGTGTCACCGTTAAGCGTTGTCGAAAAATATCTACCCATGAAATCAAGGCTGGAACGGTCATTGATACGATACTCATATCCTAGGCCAAGGTGAAAAGCCCAGTAAGGTGCCGAGAAGACATAATCCATCTTGTGGTTGGTCACGGTGGTAAACGCGTCGCTCTGAAAATGGTTCCGCATCGTGCCATACCTAACCGAACCCTCTATCCTAAAACCATTGTCCCACTTTTGCCTTAAAGCCATACCAGTGGCCAAGGATTCAAGGGTGCCATTGGCTTTTACGTGAGGGCCGAAAATCGAACCGTAATCGGCGTCGATTTGGTATTTCCCGTAGCTAGCCTCCACGAAAAAGGTCGCCAAAAACTGCGAGCTGAGAAAGGGATAGCGATAAGTAAGGCCAAGTTCCGCCCTGGTGGAGTTAGTTTGGATTTGGGTCTGGTTACCGTTAATGATAAACGCGCCGTCGATCCCGCCAAAGACGGTCCATGAGGGCTCAGATAGGCTCTTCTGGCCAGCCGCTGGTGCTTCGAGCCTAGTTCGGCCAACGGCTACGTTGGCTTCCTGGTAGCTGTGATCGGGCAACCAGCTGGTGGTCTGAGAGATAAAGCCCAAAGCGGCAACTTGGCCATCGGTTAGCAACCGGGCATCGTTGTAGATCTCAAGGTAAGGCGGGTCAAAAAAGATGGCAGAATTTGGATTTAGGGGAAGTTCGGTAATCAGCTTATACAAAGGTTCGCCGGTTTCGGAATAAACGTAAACTACCTCTGGGTTGCCTACGGCTTCTTTGTAATAAACTGCCAAGGGTTCTCCCACCGCGTCCTTAACATAAACGACCAAGGGGTCGCCCACCGCGGTTTTATACTCAACATGTAAGGGCTCGTCAGTGTCATCCTTGAAATATACGACCAGCGGATCGCCGACCGCCTGCTTAACTTCAACGTGCAATGGTTCATCATCAGCGGATTTAAATTCGACTTTCACGGGGTCGCCGACCGCATCTCTGTATTCCACATGCAACGGCTCGCCGACCGCCGTCCTGGTATAAACGACGAGCGGTTCGTCAACGGCATTTTTGACATAAACTACCAAGGGTTTATCCACCGCGCTCTTGAATTCCACCTTCAAGGGATCGCCGACCGCGCTCTTGTATTCAACGCTTAAAGGATCGCCGACACTTTCTTTGATGTAGACCACTAGTGGCTCATCTACCGCGGTTCTGACTTCCACGTGCAAAGGTTCGCCGACAGCGCTCTTTACCTCCACCTTTAAGGGCTCGCCAACCGCGGTTTTATACTCCACCTTTAACGGATCGCCAACGGCGCTCTTATACTCAACCATTAACGGATTGTCTACCGCGGTCTTAAAGTACACCACCAAGGGATCGCCAACGGCACTCTTTTCGTAAACGGCAAGGGGTTCGCCAACTTGCGGGGCGCGATATGGAAGGCGCGCCACTAGATATTGGGCCGTGTGATTATCGGGATCAATTGGATCGGCTGTGGGAATGGCGTCATCTATAACAAAATTGTATCTTAGAAGCAGGCCTTGCCGTGCGCTGGCGACTTTCGTGGTCTGATTGGTTGTTATGTTACCGGGCGCGACGGAATTGATAAGATAAAATCTATCGCCGGGTTGAAGCTCGGCGCCGACGGGAATATCGCCCAATAGGATATTGGACCCGTCAATATCGACAGGGTAATTAGCGTTAATCTTTAGCAGGGCCGTGCTTGGGTCATTTACGATAGTGTTACCGAGATTAAAATATATTGTCCCATTAAGCGAAGCTTGGTTAACCGTCATTACGTTGTTTCCTAATACGTTAAGCCTAGCATCACTAATAAGGTTTAAATTATGATATTCTGCAGTTAAATTCCATTTATTATTTATTGTTGTTGAACCGGAAATAAAATTTATCGTATTTTTTGATTGATCGACTGTGCTATCAGTATAAATAAAATTATCTCCAGCCCAAATAAAGTCGCCGGTTCCTGTAACGTTCATTATAAAACCATAGGTGGAGTTGTCAGTCAAAGTAGTTTGATCTATTAATATAGGATCAAAAAGAGCTACCGATCCACCGTCTAATGTTTCGATAGACAACAAAGCGTCGATAGCCGGGGTGTCGTTATTGGCCGCCTCGTAGCCGGACGACCCATAATCATATTCCGGTATTGACCCAAAATATATGGAGTTATAACGTACGCTGCCATAGGCGGTAATTTTATTGTTGCTAAAAACCACGCTTGAATCGGCAGTTCCGACTAATTTTAAGACCGCTTGGTTAGTCGTGGAAGTCCCATTGTTAACGCCGGTGTCTATAGTTACGGTACCAAACGCTCCCCGGGATTTTGGGTCTAGATCGTCCATAGTAGCTTGGTTAGACGTGTTTAACTTCTTGTAAGCGGTCTCGTCAGTAATACCGGCGTTAAACTCGTTATCCTCAAACCAAGATCCTTGAATAGTTAATCCATCCCCAAAACCGCCATAAGAATAAACTATGCCGCCCATTATAATTCCATTATTTGCCGTAATTTTATTTCCGAGGAAGAAACTATTTTTTATCTCATGAATACCTGTTGTTATACCATTAAGACTATCGGAATCACCAGTAACACCAATTATACCACCGCCATCAATATAATTAGAAACAGTAATATTGTTATATATGAAATTTGATTGATTTACACTATAAATTAAGCTAAAATCATTAGAGTATACACCGATTACGCCACCACCTTCAATAAATTTAGACCTCACATCTATATTATAAAAGTCACTTTGTAATACTGGCCCTATTAGAGCATAGCCTTCATTAGTTTTCGCTCCTAGAATACCACCACCATAAATACCATTAATGAAATTTGAATCTAGATTTGAAATAAAAATACTACTAAAAACATTATTATATAATCCTGTTATACCATAATCGTCACTCAACTCTTCTGTATCAAGCCCTAGTAAAGTATTATTACCATTTGGTGAATAGAGGCCTAATATACCTCCACCTTCAATCATTCCGCCAGATTTAATATGAATATTTTTAAATGAATTGTGGTGTATTCGTCCTAATAGTGAAAAAGAATCTAAAATTGAAGTGCTAGACGCAGAAGAACCAATGATTCCTCCCCCATATATATTTTTGTCGACCGTAATGTTTATATTATCGAAGAAATTATGAATAACATTTAAAACTTCAGCATTTTGATCCGCATAGGCTCCAATAATACCACCGCCACGGAGAACGCCATCATAAGTAGTTCCGGAATGACCAACTCGCTTATCCTTAATCGTAACGTTGATGTCTTTAAAAATATTATTTGATATCGTGTCTATAATAGATATCATGTTTGGCGAACTGACTCCAATGACCCCACCGCCTAAAACTTCGCCACCGTTAAGACGATTACCTACTATAATATCAATATTATAGAAAACGTTATTATTTAATAAGGACAAATAAGCGCTGATATCATCGTTTGTAGAATCTGGTGGAGCGCAATCTTTTATCCCACCACATTTACTTTGCACCCCTACAATGCCTCCACCTCTAATATAAGTGCCAATAGTAACATCAATTCCCGCAAAAACGTTATGATTTAAACCATCAAGAGTTGCGTATGAGCTCGATAAACCATTGACTCCGACAATACCGCCACCCCTTAACGAATATTCGGCGGAGACCGTAATGTTACCATCTTTCCCGTTTCCGAAAATATTTCTGTAGACGCTGCTAAGTGTGGCGGTGGGAGGGTTTACGGGGGGGGACGCTTGGGAATTGTTATTGACGCCCACCACGCCCCCACCCAGAATTATATCGGCGGAGCTAATAGCGATGTCCGTAAAAACATTATTAAGCAAAAACTCCAAATTCGCGAACCCTAAATTTTGGCCTGGAGAGGAATCGCCGTTAACCCCGATAATTCCCCCGCCTTCTAAATACGGACCTGGGCCGGGACCGTTGGAACTTTGTAGCATAATTCTGATATTATTAAAAAAATTGCCTTCTATTTCAGAAATACTTGCCGAATGTAGAACCGATCTAACACCTAAAATACCACCTCCAGCAAGATATTTATTATCTTCGTGAGCGGTTACAAGTATTTGTATATTATTAAAAGCATTACCGTTAAATATACCCATTGTGATATCGTTAGTATTATTTTGTACATTACCAATAAAAGTATTAACGACGCCAGATGCCGAATTACTAGAGGGTATATTATATTCTAATGAAAAATTATTTATATTTAAATTGTATAATGATAGGTTATCATGTCCATATTGTACAGTTATTAATTGGTTTTGATCATATGGTGTTAATTGTCTAATTCCTTCACCTTTTAAAAAAGTCATATTAGTAGGTATTAATGTAATAAAATTATTAACAGATGTATTAATCATATTTTCTAACCAGTTTGATGACGAACTTGGTGAGTCAAAAGCTTGATTATTTATTGTTGTAGCCATATTATATATTAAATTTGAAAAATTACTGTCATATCGCCCTCTAAGAATAGTTCCACGACTCCAATTCAATATATGAGATTCTGTACCTAGAATCGTTATACCGGGGTTATTATACCCAAAAATAATAGTTTTGTCGGCGGACAAGGTACCACTCATAACCGTTTGTAAGTCTTGTTTCCTAGTGCCATTAACGTAGACAACGGCCACGGATTGTCCGGGCCACGACAAATAGCCAAGTGAAAAGACGACAAAAAATAGAATAATCTCGGCAATGGATTTTTGCGATAAACTACTCGATAGGAGACTCCTAAAATTAAATTTCGTAAACATAAAATTACTCCTTTAAACTAAAAATCTACTAGATAAAGATTTATAGTTTATAATATCATATAAAGAGAAATTTATACATAAAAAATATATCTTAATTAAATAATATTGTTTA
>JAIRNQ010000205.1 GCA_031257955.1 Deltaproteobacteria bacterium
CCGGGCTGGGACCGTAAGGGCCGCGAGCGCGAGGGTTCGGGAGGCGATTCCCGGGCAGGGACCGTAAGGGTCCGCGAGCGTGAGGGTTCGGGAGGCGATTCCCGGGCTGGGACCGTAAGGGTCCGCGAGCGCGAGGGTTCGGGAGGCGATTCCCGGGCAGGGACCGTAAGGGTCCGCGAGCGATAGGTTTTGGGAAGGAAACTTCCCGGAGCGCCCCATAGTGGGGCGTATACGACAGGCTTCGGGAGGGTTAACTTCCCGGGGCGGCCCCATACTGGGGCAAGCGGCGTTAGGGTTCGGGGGGCGAGACCCGGACTGACCCCCGCCTTGGGTGGGGGAGAACCCTTGGGGCTTAGGCCCTGAAGGGCCAAGGACGCCGGTTTCGGCCAAGCTCTGACCGAGTCGGTCGCTGGGCCATTTCAGTATGACCTTTGTTTTGGGATTTTTGCCATGACTAAACAAAAGGTGGAACCAAAATATAAAATTTTTGGGGACGTCGTATCTTTACCACTTTATGAAGATTCCTCCAAGACGAAAGACCATATAATCTTGGAGTCGACGATTTTGTTCGCCAAGAAAGGTTTTGACGCCGTCTCCATACGCGACATAGCCGCCGTGATTGGGATCAAGCCATCGTCCCTGTATAACCACTTCGAGAGCAAGGAAGCCTTATTCGACGCGGTGATCAAGCATGCGGAAGATCTGTATCTCTTGTACTTCCAACACCTTGAAACCATGATCAACCAGTCGAACACCTTTTCCGAGATCCTGGACGTGATTTTCCTGGAACCGATTAAAATGTCTAACACTTTTACGTGTTACGCCTTTTCTTTGGTCCAGACTGAACAATTCCGGTATAACCGGGCCTCGATGATCTTTACCAACACGTTCCTGGACTATAGCATCAATTTCTTTAAGAAACATTTTGATGCCTGTATCGCTAGGGGCTTATGTCAGCCCTTCGATGGCCGGACCGTGGCCATGGTCATCATGCACAGCGTCCTGATTGGCATCAACTTACGGGTACATGAGTATCTGGAACAACATGCTCCTTATTCGTTCGCCGAAATGTTTAACGATCTCAAGCAGGTGATTATGAAAATCGCCTGTCCCGACCAATGAGCAACATTTAAGCAAATAAAAGTGCATGTTAGCTACATATAGGTTTAATTTTATAGGTTATTTAGGCTCGATAGGACACGGGCTTTGGAACCCTATGGGCCTTCTAAGGTTGGCCCGTAGGGGGCCACCGAAACCGAGAGGCGGTCCGTAAGGGACCAAAGGGCTGGGCCCGAGGAGGGGGCGACTTGGACGTCTCGGGGGTAATTTTAGTGCCGGTCGGGCTTTGGCCCGGGGGCCTGGGTAAGAGAAGAAAATGGCTGAATCGTAAATAGAAAGAATCTTTAGCGAAGGTATATGGGATAAGGGCTAAATTTAGAAAGTATAATTATTTCTTTAGCCATTTAATCGTTGCAAAAACTTTTTCGCCAAAAATTTAAGCCTCATTTGGGACCGATAGGGTAACAGTAAGTTCAATTTTGCTGTTGAGTCCATTCGGCGGGTCCTTTTTTGACGTCAAATTTTGGGCATTAATTATAAGTCATTATAGGTATTTAGTTAACTGGCCGTAGTCATTGGCCTATAATGGTTAGAAACAAACTTTCATTTACCTTCCCGGTAACCCCTTAATTCCAGGGTATATTTTGGCCGGGCCGGGCCGGGCCGGTTGGGAAGACAGGCAAAGCCGGTCGGGAAGACAGCCAGGGCCGGTCGGGAAGAAACGAATACTTCGATGATTATCCATTTTGGATATTATATTTTAGCTTACTTTTACCTATAAGTAAGTAGTTTATGGAGTTTTTATGCCTCACAAATCTAATGTAGATAGATATTATTCTCTATTTGGCCATGACATAACAGACAAACTTTTCTTTCAGATGGCACCCACTAAGGTTAAGCTTGTCCTGGAATCCCTGGTCCTCTTCGCAGAAAAGGGCTTCGACGGTATCTCGGTTCGGGACATCGCCGACTCGGTCTCCCTACAGACCAGCTCCCTTTATAACCACTTCAAGAGCAAGATGGAACTTTTGGATTTTGTCATTCAGCAATCCGAAGATCTCTACTATCTCTACCTCAACGGCCTTACCGATAGGTTGGAAAACGAGAAGACCTTTCCGGGCATACTGGACACCATCTCCCGGGATCCGAAGGTGACCATGAACGCCTGCGCGATATACGCCATCTCCCTGATCCACCGGGAAAAGTACCGAAATATGTGTTCGGCCAGGATCTACACGCACACCTTCATCGAGGGTAGCGTGGATTTTTATAATGACATCCTCACCCAGGCGGTCGATAACGGGTTGTGTCAACCCTTTGACACAAAAACCGCTTCCATCATGATCAATAACGCCTTCCACACGGTAGTTAGCCTGGCCATGCAAGAGTATCTGGGATTCACCCCGGTCACCGACTATTCCGAGATGTTCGAGGGGGTCAAAGCTTTCATTCTGAAACAGGCCTACCCGGAATACAAGGATCGGGCCTTGGAGCCCAATGGCTTCAAGCTCCCGCCTTTCCCCAGGGAAATGGCCGCTTTTACCCCGGAAGAGCCCGAAGGCTACGCCGAATTGGTCAGTCCCATCCTGGAACTCTTGCCCGCCGAAGTCCGGGTGGCCTTTACCTCCAGGATCGAGAGTTATTTAAGAACCATAGAAACCGAGTGCGTTTTCCTGACCCAGTTCAAGCTGGGCGATGAAGCCGAATCGGTCTTTAAGTCCTTCACCGACAGCTACATTAAGTCCACGGCCGCCGAGGCCGCCGACCTGAGCGAGGTACTGGAAGCCCGCAAGATCATTGAGGCCCAGGCCGAACTCTGGCGGCTTTTAAAGGGCGACATCCAAAAGAAGGTCCGGGCCGCCCAGCTTAGGCTTCAGGACATGTTCTCGGTTCTTCTCAAGATCGACGAGGAGTACACCTCGGCTTTCCGGCGCCAAAACGAGGGGGCCAACGGCTTGGGCCGGACGATCCCGCTCGGGGCCCCGGTAATCGCCCCGGATAGAGAACCCTCCGGGGAAACTTATGCCGAAGCGGTCGCCCTTAACGAGGCCGGGGATCGGGAGACCGACCAAAGCCAGGTGGGGGCACCGGTCGGGAAGCCGGATCTGGCGGCCGAAAACCAGGCCGCCAGCCCGACCAAAGGGGTGGCGGATGAAAGCCCCGCTTTTGTCCGGCCTTGGGATATGCCCAGGCCCGGCTTTGACGGGGCGAGGCGGAAGCCCTTTGGGCGGGACTCGTTTAGGGGCACGGATCACGAAAACCTGGACGTATTGGTTAAAGTTAACGGCAAGCTCGTTAAGCGGCCAAATCCGAGGATTGAGCCCACCCTTCAGAAACCGCCGGTCGGCGAGACCGAAAGCGGGGATGCCCAGAGAACCGCGGCCAGGGCCGCTGCCGGGACCGTGGCCAAGGACAAAACCGGGACCGCCCCCGAGACCGTCGCCGAAGGCAAGGTCGAGTTGGATCTGGTCCGCCCGAGGGTGACCATGTGGGCGGCCATGGGACCGGGTTGGGTTAAGCGCTAAGGGGCCCGGGGGACAAAGCCGGCGGGCCCTTTGGACACAGACGAACGGAATGGCGGAGAAAAATAAAGGAGCGGAAAACGGAAGGCTTCCCCGGCGGGAGGCCTTTCGTTTTTGGGACCGGGCCAAGCCCCGGAGGTGACCGACCGTAACCGGGCGGGGATTTTGCTTGAAAGGGGACTGGGGGTATGTTAGTATTTTTTTACCGAAACACAATACGCTAGGCCCGGGCAGGCCTGGGCGGCGTTCAATTAAAGGCTAAAGAATACGGTTAACGCAAACGGGTTAGTTTTTATTAAACGACCATGGGACTGATCAGGCAACCTGAAAGTCGAAGCCACTTTTACGATGCGGCTTCGGCTTTTTTTATATTTGTGGGGTCTATTTTTGGGCGCTTTCGCCCGAAAACATTTAGCTTGGGACGCGGCTGAGTCGGCCGCGGTTTCCGGGCCCAGGAGGAAGAATGTCCGAAAAAAACTATCGGCTGGAGACCTTGGCCGTCCACGCCGGCCAAGAGGCCGATCCCGTAACCTTGGCCAGGGCGGTCCCCGTCTACAGGACCACGGCCTACAAGTTCAAAAACAGTCAACACGGGGCCGATCTTTTCGCCCTTAAGGAGCTTGGCAACATCTACGCCAGGCTCATGAACCCGACCAATGACGTTCTGGAAAAGAGGCTGGCCGCCCTGGAGGGCGGGGCGGCCGGGCTGACCCTGTCTAGCGGGACCTCGGCGGTTTACTTCTCCATCACCAACATCCTCAAAGCCGGAGACGAGCTGGTCAGCGCCGTTAACCTCTACGGCGGCACCTACACCATGTTCGACGCCATTCTGCCCCAGTCCAACAACATCGTGGTCCGTTTCACCCCGGTCAACGACGAAAAGGCCGTCGAGGCGGCCATAAACGAGAAGACCAGGGCCATTTTCATCGAGACCATCGGTAACCCGGTTCTGGACGTGGCCGACATCGAACTCTACGCCAAGATCGCCCAAAAACACCACCTGCCGCTGTTGGTCGACTCCACCTTCACCCCGCCCACCCTCTTAAGGCCCATAGAATACGGGGCCGACGTGGTCATTCACTCTCTGACCAAATGGATCGGCGGGCACGGCATCGGCATCGGCGGGGCCATCGTAGACGCCGGGAAGTTCGACTGGACCGACAAGAAATTCGACCTCTACAACACCCCCGACCGGGGCTACCACGGCCTTAAGTTCGGGACCGATCTCGGACCCTTATCCCCCATAGCCTTCGCATTGAGGCTTAGGACGGTCGGGCTTCGGAACCAGGGCCCGACCTTGGCCCCGGACGCCGCCTGGCAGTTCCTGCAAGGGGTAGAGACGCTGCCGCTACGGGTGGCCCGCCACAGCGAAAACGCCCTCAAGGTGGCCAAGTGGCTAAAGAGCCACCCCAAGGTGACCTGGGTCCGCTATCCGGGACTGGAGGGCGATCCGGCCAAACCCTTGGCCGACAAGTATTTGCCCAATGGGGCCGGCGGGATGGTCGTCTTTGGGGTCAAGGGCGGTCGGGAGGCCGGTATCAAACTGGTCGACAACATCAAGCTCTTTAGCCTTCTGGCCAACGTGGGCGACGCCAAGAGCCTGATCATCCACTCGGCTTCCACCACCCACTCCCAGCTCTCCGGGGACGCCCAGAAGGCCGGCGGCCTCGAGGAGGATCTGGTCAGGTTGTCTATTGGCATCGAACACATCGACGACATCATCGAGGCCCTGGACGATGGTTTGAAGCTAGTCTAATGGCCCTGGACGATGGTTTGAAGCTGGTCTAATGGCCCTTTGACGGCCGGAAACACAAAAACCCCGACTTTAAGTCGGGGTTTTTTTATTGGGGGCGTGGCCTCGGTTGGCCAGTAGGCGAAGGGTAAGGATAAGGCCCGTAAGGAAGATGGCCAGGGCGGCCCAGGAAGTCGGGGCCAGGCCCAGGACTTTGGGCCCCCGAAAATCGCCCCGGAAAAGATCGACCGCGAAGCGGAGAAGACCGGCCAGGGCCAGATAGGCGGCCAGGATGAGGCCGGCCGGCCGGGGTGGGTGCTGGGGGCCCAACCCGGAAGTGGGGTCCAACCGAGCGGGGTGGGTGGGCCTGGCGATGAGGCCCAGCCGGACTGGGAGGGTGGGGCTAGAGAGGAGGCGGGTCAGGTATAGGGTTATCAAAAAAAGGCCCAGGGACTCGGCGATTTGGGTGGGGTAGAGGGGAAGGCCCACCGGGGCCTGGGCGCCCAGGGGAAAGGTCAGGGCCAGGGGAAAACCGAGCGGGGCCGGGCGGCCGTAACAACAGCCGGCCAAGAGGCAGCCCAGGCGGCCCACGGCCTGGCCCAAGGCCAGGGCCGGGGCCAAGGCGTCGGACATCGACAGGAACCGGACGCGGCCAAGGATGGCCAGAACGGCCACCAAAATGAGACCGGCGATTAGCCCGCCCTGAAACATCAGGCCCCCTTCCCAGTACTTTATGACGTTAAGCGGGGAGCGGGCAAAAACGGTCGGGTGAAAGGCCACGTAAGTGGCCCGGGCGCCCAGCAAGCCGACCACGATTAGCCAAAAGCCCAAATCTAAGGCTTGTTTGGGGCTAACCCCGGCCCTGGGGGCCATACGGTTTAGGTAATAGAGGGCGGAGAAGACCGCCGCGACAATGGCCAGCCCGTAGCCGCTAAAGCTGACCGGGCCGAGGCTTATACCTTGGGGCCACATATTTACTCAGTGCTTGAAGGCCCTCTGGCCGGTAAAGACCATGGCGACCTTGGGATCGGCGGCGTTGGCCGCTTCCAGACTCTCGAAGTCCCGAAGGGAGCCGCCCGGATGGGCGATGGCCGTGACCCCCTCACGGATGGCCGCGTCGACGGCGTCCCTAAAGGGGAAAAAAGCGTCGGAGACCATGGAGGAACCCTTTAAGTCGCCTCGGTCGTCGGCCACCTCCTTGAGGAGCTCGGAGAGGGCCTCACTGGGCTTGAAGCCGTTTTCGGTGGCCTGGGTGAGCTCGTCCATGGAGAGGCCGTGATTGGAGAAGGCCAGGCGTTCGGCGTAATTGCGTCTAGCCTTAAAGGCGGCGATCCCCACCACGCCAACCCGGTCCTGCTGGCCGCAGCCAATGGCCACGGTAGTTTTGTCTTTAACGAAAAGGACCGAGTTGGAGACCACCCCTTGCTCCACGGCCCAGCCGAAGAGAAGGTCCCGGTACTCGGCCTCGGTGGGAGTCCTCTCGGAACGTATAAGGACGCCGCCTCTTTCGGCGGTGGCCGGTAAAAAATCCGAGGGTTGGAGAATTCGGTTGACGGACGAGTGCTGCAGCACCAAACCCCCGTCGATCAAGCTTTTGATGTCCAAAAACCTCAGATAGGCGTAATCCTTAAGCTTGGCGATGCCAGAGATTCTAAAAATGCGCAAATCTGGCCTCTTGGCCAGTATTTCCAGCACCCCCTCCTCGAAGTCGGGGGCGGCCACCACTTCCATGTAGCGTTCGATCATCAGCGAGGCCGTCTCCCGGTCCAAGGGCCGATTAACCACCAAGGCCCCGCCGAAGGCGGCGATCCGGTCGGTCTCGAAGGCCTTCTGGAAGGCCTTGGCCAGGACGGGGTCCATGGAGGCCCCGGAAGGGTTGTTGTGTTTGACGATGACGGCCACCGGCTCGTCCGGGAGGTACCGTATCACCCCCAGGGCCGAGTCCACGTCGGTCAGGTTAGTCTTGGAGGGATGCTTGCGGCTCCCGTGGATGGCCTCGGAGGCCCCGTCGCCAACGGCGGAGACCAGGCCATTTTTGGGGTTAACGAATTCCAAGCCGGATAGGGCCAAGTGGCCGTTGACCAACCGGTAGAGGGCTGCCGGTTGGTCGGGGTTTTCGCCGTACCTGAGCCCGCTCTGGACCAGGTTCCCTTGGCCGTCGGGCAAATCGAAAAGTCTCTTGCGGTAAACCAGGGTGGTATCGCCAAGTTTTATGGTTAGTTCGCTGGGAAAATCCTCGGTCAGATCCCTTTTATATACGTTATTTAAATCGTCGGCGCTCATGTGATCTTATCCTTGGGAGAAAAATGTAAAATTAGCGTCAAATCCCTGGGGCGATTAATGCGAAAACCAGCCAATGGGACAAGGGGCTGGTTTGGGAGTCAAAGCGCGGGTATTTTCCGAAAGGCCTCTTAGGGGCCTGGGAGAGGCTGGCCACTGGCCGCCCGGGGAGCGGCCACGGAGAAGGGCGGCCCAGGGGGACGGAATGCCCGTCTGGCTAGCCAGGCGGGGAAACGGCGGGAGGGCTTAGCTGCCGTCGCTGGAGAGGCTGGCCGTCGGGGTGCCGAAGGAGCCCAAGCCCAGGAGGTCGAAGACGAGCCCGACCCGCTGGTCGTCGTAAGTGCTGGCCACGAAAAGGGATACGGCGTAACACTGGGAGTCGTATTTCAGGGTGAAGTAGCTTTCCAGTTCCCGGCCGCGTTGAAAGTCGTAGCGGGAGGAGAAGTTGGCGCTCCAACCGCCGGTGAAATTAATCACGGCGTCGCCCCGGATTTGGCTGACGTTGTTGTATTGGGAGGGCCCGCGGCTGAGTGTGGGGTTGTCGTAGTCGTAGATAAGGCCCAGCGAGTCGCCCCTGTGGTTGAAGAGGTTAATGGAGATCTCGTGGCGGGTGAACTTGCCGGAGCGGGCATCCAACTGCGACAAGAGTCTGGTGGAGACGCCTTTGGCCAAGTTGCTTTCGATCTCAAACTCCAAAGGCCCGACCCCGTTGTCGTAATAGCCGGTGGTGTAGTAACGGGCCCAGGCGTTTTCGGCCCATTCGATGTTATTGGCGAACTCGTAGCTGCCGTAGATCCCCAGTTTGAAGATCTGCTTGTATTCGTTGTAAAGAAGTTTGCCGTCCGGGCCGGTGATGGGAGTTTTTGTGGTAATCGCGTTTTTAAGGCCAAAGCGGAAGGTCTGGCGGGAAAGGCGGCGGTCCATCATGTCAAAAAATGGCGACTCGGCCTGGGAAGGGGCCTTAACCCACTCGAAGGCCAAGATCGGGGTAACCTCGTGTTGGGTATGGGTGGCCTGGCCGAGCCCAAAATTGTAGACCCGGCTAAGGGAAGTGGTAAGCTCCACTTTAAGATCGCCTGAGAGTACCCGCTCGAAAGAATCGTGTTGGGCCCGGTCGAAGCGGGTTGGCCGTAGGCCGGACGGGAAGTAAGCCAGTCCCCTGAGGCCGCCGTCGACCTTAAGGTTCATGAAAGTGCCGATGTCCTGGTTCCAGAACAGCGAGGGGGTCACGGCCAAGCGGTGGCCGGTTTCGGTGATGAAACTGTTTTGGTCGCTGCGTCTGGAAAAATAATCGTACTGAAGGCCCAGGCTGAACCTGGGGCCGCCCAGGCTACCGGGCATGTCAATGTCCAGGCCCAGAGGCCGGCTAACGATGTTGTATTCGAGTTTCGGGAGGTTTTGGAGTGTGTCTACGTTATTTTCCAGGTATAGGTTGTCTCGGTAAGTAAGGGATCCCTTAAAATAAGTGTCGTCGCCGTTCATCTGGGCGTAGAAAGTCGATAGCCTTACGGGATCCAGCTCTTCGTTGACCGACCGGCCGAAGTATTGGGCGAACAATTTCTGGGATCCCACGAAGCCGTCAATGTCGCCCCTAAAAGTGTATAAATACATGGGGTCGGACACTAAATCAATATCCAAGTTTATGTTCCAGTTGGAAAGGTTCCAAGAATTTTGCGTTCTTAGCCAATAAAGGTTCTTAACGTTACGCTGGTTGCCCCCCAACGAGCGGTAAGAGAAAACGTTGTCCTGCTTGTCCTTGAGGTAGGTAACGAGCCATATGCCTTGGCCGGCGTTTAGGTTGTAGCGACCCTCCACGGTCATGGCCAGTCCCCTCTTGGATCGCCAGACGGGGGTTAAGGTCAGATCGTAATCCTCGGCCAGGGCCAAGAAAAACGGCGTGGCCAGGGTGACGCCGTCCCGCGTGGAGTTGCCGACGGTGGGCATCAAAAAACCGGTTTGCCGGTCGCCCTTAATGGGCACGGCGAAATAAGGGGCGTAAAAGAGGTTAAACCATTTGTTGACGAAGGTGACCCCGGTGGCTTTGGCCAGCCCGTTCCGATCAATCATGAGATCTTTGGCCATAAGTCGCCAGGAAGGGTCCGGCCCGTCGCAAGTGGTAAAGACGGCCTCGTTAACGTAGATGGTTTGCTCACCCTGGCGCTCGATGACGTCGCCCTGAACGTAATAGTGGCCTTGGGGGAAAAAAGCTTTGCCATCGTAAAGCTTGGCCAGCATGAGATCCATGTTGACGGCGGCCCGACCGGCGGTGGCCACGAAATCGGGGGTGCGCATCTTGACGTTCCCGCTGATCTCGGCCGTCTGGGTCGGCTCGTGCCAAAGGGCCCGATCGCCGCTAATCCGCTCCAGGCCCCTGGTCATGACCACGTTTCCGATAAAGTCCAGCCTACCGGTCGTCTCGTCGTAGCGGCCCTCGTCCGCCTCGATTACCACCTCAGGCCCGTTTTGGGAGACGACCATCCTGACCCGCTCGCCGGCCACGGGCGGGGTGAGATCGCCAATACCGTAAAGCCAAGAGTCGTCGGCCGCCGCGGCCGGTCTACCCGTCCCGGGTAAGATCTCCTCCGGAAAGGCCTCCTCTGGGAAGGGACCGGGATATTCCCGATCCTCGGGCCAGGGGGCGAAGATATCGCCGTCGCTTCCGGCCTCTTCCAGGGTCGAGATGGTCTCTGGCGGATTTAGGGCCCCGGTCAGTTGGCCCTGCCCCTGGGCTAGGGCCACGGGGACCAGAGCCAGCCCGGCGACCCAGAATAGCCAAGCCATGACTAAGGCCAAGGGCCAAGCCATAGCCAAGCCCGGGCCCTCCCGGTGCCGGGTGGGCCTGGGGGCCGTAAGGGCCGCGGGGGCCATATGCTCTCTAAGTCCGTTCAATTGGATTCCAAATCGGTCTCGCCCAGTAAGTAAGCCCTGGTTTCGCCCACGGTGAACAGCGAGCCACAAACTACGACCAGATCGTCGGCCGTAGCCTCCTTGGCGGCGGCGGCCAGGGCCTCCGGGATGGTCGGGTGGAGGGTATGGGGACATTGGGGCGGCCCCAGGGCCCCGGATAGCCTGGAGAGCAAGGTCTCCGGGTCGGCGGCCCGATGATAGGCCGGCCTAGTCAGATAGAGGCGATCGGCCAAGGCCAACACCGGGGACAATACCCCGGCCACGTCCTTGTCGGCCATGACGCCGACGATTAAATGCAGCTTCCGGCGGGGGACGATTTTTAAATGCTCGGCCAAGGCCGCCGCCCCAGCCGGGTTGTGGGCCCCGTCCAACAATAACGGCGCGGCCGACGATCCGCCCGGGGGCCAAGCGCCGGGCGAGAAGGTCTCGGCCCGTCCCGGCCATTTAACCGTTTCCAGCCCACGGGCCATGGTGAAGGGATCGAGCCGGTAGCCCAAAGACTCCAACGTTTCGGCCAGGGCCAAAGCCATGGCGGCGTTGTCGTCCTGATAGGGGCCAGACAAGGCCACTTTGACGTTCTTGAGCTCCCAGCGCGGCCCGCGGTAGTCAATGGCGTGAACGTCCCAGGCTAGACCGCCCGAACTATGGCCGGCCTGAGTATGGCCGTTTAGGGCCTGGCCGCCTTGAGTATGGCCGTTTAGGGCCTGGCCTCCCGGGCCCGGCAAGCGAGTCGCGCCATAGTCCCGGCCCATAATGGCTACCGTCGGGCATTTAAATTCTTTGGCCCTGTCGGATACGATTTCCAAAGCCTTTCCGGTAAGCCGCCCCCCGACGAAGGGCGTCCCCGGCTTAATAACCCCGGCCTTTTCGTAGGCAATGGCCTCGATGGTGGTCCCCAGGTGTTCGGTATGTTCCAAGCTCACGTTGGTTATGGCCGATACCAGGGGAAAGATTACGTTGGTGGAGTCCAGCCTTCCGCCCAGGCCCGTTTCCACGATTGCCAAATCAACCCCTTGCCGCCGGAAATACGAAAAGGCCATAGCCGTCACGAACTCGAAAAAAGTCGGCGGGCTTTTGGGATCGGTGGCCGGCCAAACCTGGTTAACCAGATCGACCACTTCGCCTTCGCTGATATATTGGCCGTTTATTTGAATCCGTTCGCGAAAGGTAATTAAATGAGGGGAAGTGTAAAGCCCCACATTATATCCGCAAAGCTTCAAACCCTCGGCCAGCATGGCCGCCGTCGATCCCTTGCCGTTGGTCCCGGCCAAGTGGACGCACTTGAGGCCCTCTTGGGGTTGGCCCAGTTTATCCAGGATACGGAACATCGATTCCAAGCCAAACTTCATGCCAAATTTTTGCAGCTCGAAGAGCTTGGCGACGTTATTTCGGTACTCGTCCCGGATAGAACCTTCTGCCATATACCGATGCCAGTCGATCGAAAGATCTTCAGGAAGGGCCCAAAGACCCCAAGTTGATTAAATGGATTGAATGGGCCCCGGCGAGCTGGCCATTACCAACCCCCTTGGGTCGAGAAATTTCCCGGACTCTAAATTATAGCTAAATAGGCAAGAGTAGTAAATGAAATAAAGCTCTTTTAACCCTACGGTCGTCACGGACGCAAGTGGTTGTGTTTAACCGGTCAATTTGACTACCATATCTTGTGGCCATCTAGATCCCTCAGTGTCCTCACGGGGACCCGATTCCCTGGCCGGCCTGGCCAAATCCAGTCCCTGGCCCCAGACCAGAAGCCGGTTCCGTTCCCTAAAGGCCGGGCCAGGCCCTTAGGGGGCGGTCAGCTTGGAATAACGAATCATGACCGTTTTTTTACCAAACTGGTCGAAATCTATGGTGGCCGTGCCCCCGCTGATACCCAAAACGGAGCCCTGGCCAAAGCCGGGGTGTTTTACCCTCTGACCCGGGTAAAGACCGTCCAGGAACTGCCCGGACTTCTCCCCGACCCCGGGGGCCCTGGCCAGCCCCTGGGAACCGATTGCCTGGCCGTCGGACTGGGAGAGGTCAGACTGGTACCGGCTAGCTTGGCCTCGGCCGGCTTTGTCCCGGCCGACTTGGCCGAGACCGGCTTGGCCAAGGCCGGTTTGTCTTTGAACGGAGTCCGATTCACTTTGTTCGGGGTATTCTTGGCTTTGATCGGCATCGACATCGCCTTGGTCCCAATATTCTTGGCTTTGATCGGCATCGGTATCGCTTTGGTCCCAGAACTCTTGGCATTGATCGGCATCGACATCGACATCGCCTTGGTCCCAGCTAGCCAAGCTTTGGCCTTTTATAAATCTATTTTGGCAACTGATCTCTTTACCCCCAGCCGTCCCCAGGGGGTGGCGGGTTCGGGGCTCGGCGATGGTTTTTTTGGGGAGAGAGTGAACTCTCCCGATGGTTTTATCGAGGCGCTCGAAGGGTTGGTTAACAAAAACCGCCTGGTTCTCCTCCACGAACTCCACTTGGTCCGGGTCCAGCCCGGCCAGAAACCTCGAGGGGCCGGTGACGGCGGCGCCATGTGAGCGTCCGCCCATGGGCATGGAGATGGACAGGCGATCCCGGGCCCGGGTAACGGCCACATACATAAGGCGCAGCTCTTCCTCGATGTCGTCGTCCTTGGCGTAGGCCGAGGGGAAGCGGCCCTCGACGGCCGAGACGAGGTAGACCCTGGACCACTCCAGGCCCTTGGCCGAGTGGATGGTCGAAAGGGTCAGATCGCTTTTGGGCCCGCCCGATTCGGCCTGACTGGTATCCGCTCTGCCATCCGTGGCCCCGACTGGCGGCAAGTCTGGGCCGACGGTCAGATCGCTGGGGGGATCCAGGGTCACGGTCGTCAGAAAGGTTACCAAATCCTCGGACTCATCGGCCATGGCCTTAATTTCCAAGATGTCGTTGAGGCGATCGGGGTGGTCGTCGGGAAAGATCGTAGGCAAAAGATCTTTGTAGTGATCAAAGGCGATCTGGGTGACCGAGTCGGTCGGAAGGCCCGGGGCCATCAGCTCCGCGAGAACCTTGCCGAGCTCGGCCAGGTTTTGTCTGGCCTTCTCCCGGGAAAGCGGGGCTTGGCCCAAAAGTGGGGCGTAATCGATCAAGCCTTGGGCCCATTCGGCCACCTTTTCCTGACCCTTGGCCCCCAAGCCTTCCACGTTTCCAAGCACCCGCCGTAGGCTCACCTCGTCCCTGGGATTGACGGCCAGTTTTAAGTAACTAAGGAAATCCTTAACGTGGGCCATTTCGACAAACTTGCGTCCGCCGTATTTAGTATAGGGGATCCGTCGCCAGTTTAGCTGGGCTTCCAAATCGAAGGAGTGTGAGGCGGCCCTGAAGAGAACGGCCATGTCCGACAACTTATGGCCGGCCACCAGATCGGCCTCTATGAGATCGCAAACCGCCGCGGCCTCGTCGGCGAAATTGTCAAAGGTGCTCACCTTGGGCAGGGGCCCATCCTCCCGAATGGGCCTAAGGACCTTATCGAAGGTTTCCTTGGCCTGTTTCAGCAGATGGTTGGCCACGTAAAGGATCTGGGGGTGGCTGCGGTAGTTCTCTTCGAGCTTTAGGATCTTGGTGCCCGGAAAGATTCGGGGAAAATCCATGATGTTTCTAAAATTGGCGCCCCTAAAGGAATAAATGGACTGGGCTTCGTCGCCGACGGCGGTGACGTTTAGGTGCCCCAAGCCCAGATGGGCGGTCAGTCTGGCCTGGATGGCGTTGGTGTCCTGATACTCGTCTACCAAAATATAGCTGTAGCGGGCCGATATCTCCTGGCGTAAATCGGCATTTTCTATAAACAATCTTTCGAGATAATACAAAAGATCGTCAAAATCCATTAAATCGGCTTGGAATTTATGTTTTTGATAGGCCTCGAATAGTCTTACCAGGGCTTTGCGGTGTTCTTTTAGGTGAGAATAAGATTTGGCCAACAGTTCAGACACGCCAATGTCTTTGTTGACGGCCTGGCTAAAGATGTTTTGAATGGTCCCGCGCTTGGGAAATTTTGAGTCGCCTTTGGTAGCGGCCTCTTCGGATCTGAGGCGCCCGATCAGGCTCTCGGAATCGTCCCGGTCCATAATGGTGAAGCGGTTGCTGAATCCCAGCTTGGGGGCGTAGACCCTGAGGATGGAATTGGCCAGCGAATGGAAGGTTCCCCCGGAGACCCGGCCGACCATGCCTCCCACCAGCGCCTCGCAGCGGCCAAGCATTTCCTCCGCCGCCTTGCGGGTGAAGGTTAACAGTAAAATCGAGGCTGGCTCTATGCCCTGGTCGATAAGCCAGGCCACCCGGTGGACCAGGGTCCTGGTCTTGCCGCTCCCCGCCCCGGCCACGATCAAAAGCGGGCCCTCCAGGTGGGTGGCCGCCTCGTATTGGACGTCATTCAAGGGACCCCTTAGGTCCAGTTTGTTGGCTTGGATCAAAGTCATGGCGCGGGTATAGTTCTAAATGGATTCAAATTGGCAAAATACGAGACGCTTTTCAAGTGCCGGGCCAGAACCAACCAATCGGCTAGGCGGCCAATCGGCCGCCCGAGCCCTAAAGCGCCGGTTTTGGCCGATCGGCCAGACAGGCGACCGCCGCGGCCGCCAAATCTTCGATGGTTGCCCGTTTGGCCTCGGCGACGACGTTAAAACCCAGGGCCCGGGCCGCTTTGGTGGTGATGGGGCCAATGGAAACGACGGCCACCCCAGGGCGTTCCCCCTCCGGCACGTGCCTGGCCAGACCTTCGGCCACACTGGCGCTGGTTAGTGTGGCTAAGTCAATGGGATTGGGAGAAACCGAGCGCTTTTTCTCTTCAGCTGACGCACTATCATAACCAATAAAACTTAAATTTTCAAATCCTGACCAATCGGCTATCAGCGTCTCATATAAGGGTACAAGTTCTAATTCAAAGCCTAAATTTCTTAACCCCAAAACCAGGACATCCCGGGCTTCCTTGGCTCGAGCCAAGAGGACCCTGGCTCGGGGGAGTTCGGCGAAGAGTTCCACCAAACCCTCGGCCACGAAAGACTTAGGGAGGCAATCGACCTTAAGCCCGCGACCGGCCAAGACTTCGGCCGTGCCCGGCCCGATGGCCACGATCTTTAGGCCGTAGAGGGCCCGACTGTCCAGTCCGGAGGCGAAAAGGGCCTTCAGGAAAAGCGAGGCCCCGTTGGGCGAGGTCAGGGCCAAGTAACCGTAGTCGGAAAGGTTGGCCAAGGCGGCGGCCAGGGGCGGGTTGGGCTCGATGGGCCCGATCTCGATGGCCGGCCTCTCCAGGACCTCGGCCCCCAGTTCCCGTAGGGCCCCGGACAAGCGCCCGGCTTGCTCCCGGGTTCTGGTAACCAAAATCCTTTTCCCGAAAAGGGGCCTTTTCTCGAACCAGTTAAGCTTGTCCCTTAAACCCACCACCTCCCCGACCACCAACAGGGCCGGAGCGGAAAGCCCGGCCGCTTTGGCCTCGTCGGCCAAACGGCTAACCGTGGAGGCCACCACCCTTTGGCGAGGCGTGGCCCCCCACTCGACCAGGGCCGCTGGGGTACTGGGGTCCTTGCCGGCCGAGATTAACCTTTCGAGTATATTGGGAAGGTTTTCGGCGCCCATGACCACCGATAGCGTCCCCAGGCGGGCCAGGGCCCCATAATCCAAGGCCGAGTTGGTTTTGCCCGGCTTTTCGTGACCGGTCAGGATGCCAATTTGCGAGGCCATGTCCCGGTGGGTCAGCGGTATCCCGGCCGCCCCGGCGGCGGCGATGGTTGAGCTAATCCCGGGCACGACCTCGAAGGCCACCCCGGCCTCGGCCAATCTCAGGGCCTCCTCGGCCCCCCGGCCAAAGACGTAGGGATCCCCGCCCTTGAGCCTGACCACCGCGTTGCCGGCCAAGGCCTCGGTAACCAATAGTTCGTTTATCTCGTCTTGCTTAAGGGTGTGATTGGAACCGCTCTTGCCTACGTAAATCCTCCTGGCCCCAATGGGCGCCAGATCCAACAGTTCCTGGGCGGCCAAGTAGTCGTAGACGACCACGTCGGCCCGGCCAAGCAACTCGGCCCCCCGCAGGGTCAACAGTCCCGGATCGCCCGGTCCGGCCCCAACCAAATAAACCGTGCCCGTTGCCTTAAGGGCTCTCGGGCCCAGGTCGCCTTCATTTTTCACTTAATCCCACCTTCCGAAAGGCATAAAAAAACCCGGCCGCCCGGGTCACCAAAAGCCACACCGCTGGGCGCCCCCGACCAAACGTCGCTTACCCGCGGGTAGGCGCCGGACCAGCCGGCAACGGCCATGGCGCTACCGCCAAGGCGGCAAACCGGCCCGGCTCGATGGCTAGAGGCCCTGTTCCTCAAGGAACCAATCGGGGGCCACCCGCAAGAGCGCTTCGGCCACGGACTGGCCTAATTTTCTGGCCAGGGACAAATATCTGGCTAAGCTCAAATCGCGGTTAAGGCTTTGCTTACTTTCTCCAATACTGTTGCCGCTAAGTTTGCCCGTTTCCGCAAGGCCAAAGGCAAGCGATTGCTCTTCCTTTATAATTTCGCCTTGGCGGGTATCCACCAGGGCCGCCTCCAGGACCAAATGGCCATCCGGGTTGAAGTAACAATAGGCCGCGATGGGTTCGGTACATCCAATTCCCATCTGGCCCGTGAAACCCCTTTCCGCGGACATGGCCAAGGCCGAGGGTAAGTGTTGCAACGGTTGTAGGATTTCGGCTATGAATTCATCGCTCTCACGGTATTCCAAGGCTAGTTGTCCTTGGCCAGGAGCGGGTAACATGATGTCTTTGGGTATGTCGTGGACTGTAAAGTTGATAGGCTCGTTAAGACGTGTGAGTCCGGCCTTAGCCAAGACTATAGCCGTAAATTTGGTACCAACTTTTCCTAATCTGGTTCCAACGTTACCTCTAAGGGGCTCAACGATAAGATCTTGTCGGTAAACGCTAAGAAACGCCTGCCTTCTTATGCTAGAAGTACCAATCGAAGAGCCATCCGGCAAAGAGCCCAGGTCCAGGCCATCTTTCGAGATTAGGACGTCCCAGGGTTCTGCCCTCTCCAGGGCCGGACCCAGGACCAGTCGGTCCGGGAGTTTCGAAGCCAGATCCTTGGCGCTGTGAACGCCCAGATCTATTGTGCCCGCCAATAGATGATCCTCAATCTCCTTGACGAACTGGCCTTTAATCCCGTCACCCTTATCGGAGTCGGAAGTAAAAAAGTCCCCGCGGGTACTGATGGGCTTAAACTCAAAAGTTATATCTGGGTAAAGACGTTGAAGTTTGTCTATGACCGACTGGGTCTGGACGGTCGACAGTTGGCTGCCCCTGGCCCCGACCCTGATTGGCTTTCCGCGCTCAATTTGAGCCACAACCGGCACACGAATTGGCGGTACAGGAACCGCAGGACGAGGAGGAGGATGAGTTACCGGAGGCTAGATCCAGGGTGCCGCCCGACGGTCCGCACCGAAAGCTTGAGAGATGCTTCTCGCAATTGCTTTTACCGCATTCGGGGCAGGCCACCGCCGCCGACCGGCTTATAACTAGTTCCTCAAAGTCTCGACCGCAGTCGAGGCATTTAAATTCATATATAGGCATAATAAACCTCAAAGCGAATAATTTAGTCTAACCCTTAATCCGTCACCGCCCAAAAAAACGACCCCTGATTCCAAGGGTCATTTTTTAACCCGCACGGTCGGGGTTTGTCTAACCATATCATACCACCCCACTCAGTTATCGGCAAACGCTTAATCGAATCGTTTACGCGTTATGGAGACCGTACAATCGTGCCGTTTGACAATAAATAGGCTATTTCGACTCTTGACAATTAACCGGCGCCGGTCTATGATCCCTAGAATAATTTGACTATATCATACCAGCGACCGCGGGCCTTCGGGTCGCCTTACCTCTGGCCATGATTACCCAGATAACGCCCTGGTTTTGGGTCTCGCCCCCACTGCCCACTCCCCGGTCACATGAAATACAACATTTTGCGGTGGTCCGTCATGGGCACCAATTATTTTCCAACAACCCCTTGGAGGCATTATGAAATTACTTAAGATTTTAGCCGCCGCACTGTTCGCCGTTTCCCTCATGGCGTCAACCGGCCAGGCTCAAGTCAAAGTCGGGGTCTACCTACCCCTTACCGGCCAAAACGCTTTTGGCGGCCAGCTGGAACTCGATGGCATCAACTTGGCGGCCGGCACGCTGCCCGAAGTCCTCGGCCAGAAAGTCGAACTCGTGGTCATGGACAACAAAAGCGATAAGGTCGAGAGCGCCAACGCCGTTCGCCGCCTGATCGAAAACGACAAGGTGGTGGCCATCATCGGTACCTACGGTTCCTCGTTGGCCCTGGCCGGCGGCGAAGTTGCCGAAGCCTCGAAGATTCCCGTTGTCGGTACCAGCTGCACCAATCCGCTGGTCACCCAAGGGAAGACCTATTATTTCCGGGCTTGCTTCATCGATCCCTATCAAGGGGCAGGAGCGGCCACCTACGCCGTTAAGAATCTTTCCGCCAAAAAAGCCGCCCTCTTAACCGACGTCTCCAATGACTATGCCGTCGGTCTCAGCGAGTTTTTTAAGCGGTCCTTCCTGGCCCTCGGTGGCGAGATAGTCGCCGAGCTTAAGTACAATTCCGGCGATCAGGACTTCACCGCCCAGCTCACCGAGATCATCTCCAAGGCCCCCGACGTCATGTTCATGCCCGCCTATTTTGCCGAGGGTGGGATCATCATGAAGCAGGCCCGGGAACTCGGGGCCACATTCAGGATCATGGGCGGCGACGCCATGGATAACCCCGAGACGGTTTCCATCGCCGGCGAAGCGGCTGAGGGTTTCATCCATACCTCATTCCCTTATGACTCCAATATGCCCGACATGAACGCCGAGGCCAAGGCTTTCACCGAAGCTTGGAAGAAGGCCAACCCCGACAAGGAACCTAACGTCAACGCCGCCCTGGGTTATGCCTCCTACGTGATGGTCCTCGACGCCATCACCCGGGCCGGAAGCGCCGACCCCGCGGCCATCACCACGGCTTTGGCGGCCACCAAAGACCTCAACACTCCCCTGGGCTTACTGACCCTGGACAAGGATCACAACCCCCAGATGCCCGTTGGCATAATTGAGATCAAAGACGGCAAGCGCGCCTACCTTGGCGAGATCACCCCGGAATAATTCTACCCTAGGGAGGATCGGTCCGGTATCCTCCCTCTCCCAGTAAGGCTAACGCTCACCCGCCTCCCCCCTTCCGGGGGGAGGCGCTTGTCTTATCCTTTGGCGCCTTGGAGGTAACATTGACGGTCGAGCTTTTCATCCAAAACGTTTTTAACGCGCTGACCGTCGGCTCTCTGTACGCCTTGATTGCCATCGGCTACACAATGGTCTACGGCATTTTGAGATTCATAAATTTCGCCCATGGCGACATCTTCATGGCCGGGGCTTACCTTATATTTTTCATCGCCTTTCACCTCTCCTGGCCCATCGCCGCCATTCTGGCCATTGCCGGTTCGAGCCTTTTGGGCATCTTGGTCGATCAAACCGCTTACCGCCCCTTAAGGGACGCGCCACGAATTTCCGCCCTCATAAGCGCCATTGGGGTCTCCTTTTTCTTGGAGAATTTAGCCCTGGTCGTCTTTACCGGTCTACCGAGACCGGCCGTCCAGCCCAAGTGGATGGTCGATCCAATCGTGGTCGGGGGTGTACACATACTTCCGCTTACCTTCCTGGTCCCCGTGGTCACCGCCGTCCTGGTATTGGGACTTCTGTGGATTGTCCACCGGACTCGTCCGGGCTTGGCCATGAGGGCCATTTCCCGGGACATTGAGACCACCAGGCTCATGGGAGTCTCCATTGACCGCATTATCGCCCTGACTTTCGGGCTGGGCTCGGCCTTGGCCGCCGCCGCCGGAATCATGTGGGCCATGCGTTATCCCCAAATCCATCCCTTCATGGGCGTTATCCCCGGATTCAAGGCCTTCATCGCCGCCGTCGTCGGAGGCATAGGTTCCATCCAAGGCGCCGTCATGGGGGGTTTGCTTCTGGGCACGGTCGAGGTCATGGCCGTGGCCTTTAACCCCACCCTTTCGGGTTACCGGGACGCCTTCGCCTTCGTGCTTTTGATAGTCATCCTGCTGTTTCTGCCCACCGGCCTTGTCGGCGAAAAAATCAAGGATAAAATATGATGACTGGCAGCGGGAGGACATTAAGAAACCAGCTATCGACCCTAGTAGCCATTATACTTTTGGCCCTTTTCCTTAAATGGGCCTTAACTAATTTCAATGGCTATCAGATACAGCTGCTTAACCTAGTGGCCATCAACGCCATATTGGCCTTGTCGCTGAACTTCATCTACGGCTTCTCCGGCATGTTTTCTTTGGGCCACGCCGGGTTCATGGCCGTGGGCGCCTACGTCAGCGCCCTTTGCGTGCTGACCCCGGAACAAAAGGAGATCATTTGGTTTTTGGAGCCTATTTTCGGCCCCTTCGCCAATTTGCATACCTCTTTTTTCGTCTCCGTCCTCCTCGGCGGCTTGGCCGCGGCCTTGATGAGTTTTCTCATCGCCCTCCCCATCATGAGGCTGGGCGGGGATTACCTGGGCATCGCCACCTTGGGCTTTTCCGAGATAATTAGAGTTCTCATGACCAACCTGGTGCCTTTCACCAACGGGGCCATAGGTTTGAGGGGCATACCCCCCTACGCCAATATATGGGTGAACTACGCTTGGCTCATAGGCACGCTGTATGTGATACGCAGCATCCTGAAAAGCAATTTTGGGAACGTCCTCAAATCCATTAGGGACGACGAGATTGCCGCCCGAACCATGGGTATCGACACCACCTCCCACCGAACCATCGCCTTCTGTCTCGGCGGTTTCTTCGCCGGGGTCGGCGGAGCCTTGCTGGGCTCCCTCATAACGACCATTGAGCCGAAGATGTTCAACTTCCAATTGACTTTTAACATATTGCTTATCGTTATCGCCGGCGGGTTAGGCTCGGTCACCGGGTCGGTGGTCGGAAGTGCAGTAATTACGCTGATGTTGGAATGGTTACGTATCGTTGAATATCCCCTCACCGTCAACTTTAGCTTCCTGGGCCTTTTTCAGGTGGGACCGACCACTATACCCGGCATTCCCGGTATGCGCATGGTCATCTTTGCCTTGGCCCTGATGTTCATAATAATCTTTCGACGACAAGGCCTCATCGGGGCCAGGGAATTCTCCTGGGACGCCTTCTACGGCCTTCCGTCTACGCTTAAACGTTTTTACCAAAGGCGTTTCGGGAGGGCCCGCCCATGAGCGCCAACCCCACCAACGCCCTGCTCGCCAAAAGCCCGACCAGGCCCTGCGGGAGGCCACGCCCATGAGCGCCAACCCCACCAACGCCCTGCTCGCCAAAAGCCCAACCAGGCCCTGCGGGAGGCCACGCCCATGAGCGCCAACCCCACCAACGCCCTGGACGTTAAAGGCCTAACCATGCGTTTTGGCGGCGTCACGGCCATCGACGATCTAACCATTGAGGTTGCCGAAGGGCAGATTACCGGGCTCATCGGTCCCAACGGGGCCGGCAAGACCACCGTCTTCAACGTCATGACCGGCTTTTACCAGCCCCAGGCCGGGGAGGTTCTCCTGGGTACCCGAAAACTCAACGGTCTTGCCCCCCAGGCCATCTGCGCCTTGGGCTTGGCTAGGACTTTTCAAAATATCAGGCTTTTCGATCAAGGGACGGTCTTAGAAAACGTTATGGTTGGCTGCCACGTCCGCCGCAAGTGCAGCTGGTGGATGGCCCCCCTGGCTTGGCCTCCGTTTTTTAAGGAGGAGAAGGCCATTCGGTTAAAATCCCAGGCCCTCCTTGAAAGGCTCAATCTTGGGGGTGTTTCCGGGGAAAAGGCCTCATCGCTCCCCTACGGGGCCCAACGAAGACTGGAAATAGCCCGGGCCCTGGCCACGGAACCCACGATTTTGCTCCTCGACGAGCCAGCCGCTGGCATGAACCCCCAGGAGAGCTCGGAACTGATGGTTTTTATTGAGAACGTCCGTAAGGAATTCGACTTGTCGATCCTTTTGATTGAACATGACATGAAGGTGGTCATGGGCGTCTGCTCCATGATCTGGGTCATGGAATACGGGCGGTTGATCGCCAGTGGCAACCCGTCCGAGATCAAAAACAATCCCAAGGTCATCTCGGCCTACCTGGGCCACCAGGAGAGTGAGGACTCCGAAGACCCCCAAGGGTCTTCCTCCAGCGACCCCCAAGGTTCTTCCTCGGGCGGCCCCCAAGGGCCCGGCGCCGACAACTCCCAAGGGACAGCCAGCGATGCTTGAGCTCAAGGATCTCCACGTTAGATACGGCGGAATTCACGCCGTTCAGGGCATTAACCTCAAGGTGGAGCGAGGCAAAATTGTCACCCTAATCGGTTCCAACGGCGCCGGCAAGTCCAGCACCGTCAGGGCCATCGCCGGCCTTTGCAAAGGCCTCTCCGGCCAAATCCTCTTTACCGGAAGCAACGGCCAAACGACCGATTTGGTGGGGCGGCCGCCGGAAAAAATCGTGGCCCGGGGCGTGGCCCTTTGCCCCGAGGGCCGCCGGATCCTCCCCCACCTGACCGTCTCGGAAAACCTGGAGCTGGGGGCCTACAGCCGCTCCGACCGCAAGGCCATCGCCGCGGACAAGGAATGGGTGTATACCCTCTTCCCCCGCCTCAAGGAACGCCATTGGCAGCCCGGCGGTACCCTTTCCGGCGGCGAGCAGCAGATGCTGACAGTGGGACGGGCCCTAATGAGCCGGCCGGATTTATTGATGCTTGACGAGCCTTCCCTCGGGCTGGCCCCCATATTGGTCATTGAGATATTCCAAATCATCAAGCGCCTAAACCAAGAGGAAGGCAAAACCATACTCCTAATCGAGCAAAACGCCTTCGCCGCCCTCTCCATAGCCCACAAGGCTTATATCCTCGAGGTTGGTTCCATCGTTCTGACCGGCGAGGGCCAAGAGCTTTTGACCGACCCCAAGGTCAAAGAGGCCTATCTGGGCGGTTAAACCCGACCGCCCTCCCCCAATCCCCACCCCGAAAAAAGCCCCCCTCTCTTATACCCCTTTATTAATCTAAATCTATGATTCTTCCCAAACAATCCCTGACCCAACCTCCGCCCATATGACGTACCGGTATTTTCCAATCGGCGCAAAACCGTTTGCCTCGGCCTTAAACGACAACGCGGGTACAAAGGTCCGCGGTGGGCGCGGGAAACAATAATCTCATCGGCCTTTCGGCCGGCCAACCGCGATAACGGCCAACGGCCAAAAAAAATTTTGCTCTGCTCCGGGCCTTTGTGATATAATATAAAATTCTTAGTTCACTTGGTCCCATCGTCTAGTGGCCTAGGACACCGCCCTCTCACGGCGAAAACAGGGGTTCGAGTCCCCTTGGGACTACCAACACATAAGCCAGCAAAAACCAATTAAGACCGAAAGCCTTCTAAAATAAAGACTTTCGGTTTTTTATTTGTCCAGGCTAGTCGAAGGAAGACCTCAAAATACCGTTACAATCCAGCTCGTTTTACGGTATATTGTACGGTATCAGATCACGAAGCCGAGGTGATACCGTAAATGGTTTAAAAGACTTAGAAATCAAGAACTTGAAGCTTCCAGAGAAGCCGAAAAAGCTCTACGATAGTGGGGGTCTTTATCTCTACCTCACTCCGAATGGTCTCAAATCCTGGAGACATGAGTACGCTTTTCAAGGCAAGCGTAGCACGTTGACTTTTGGGACTTATCCCGACATTTCGCTCAAAGTCGCTCGCGAAAAGCTTGTCGAGGCCAAGCTAAGGGAAGGCATAGACCCTGGGTCGCAGAAAAAGACCATTTTGACTTCCCAAGAAGCCGAAAAACAGGACACTTTTGAAGCCGTTTCGAGAGAATGGTTTGAAACGAAAAAATCAGGAATAAAGGAAAA
>JAIRNQ010000306.1 GCA_031257955.1 Deltaproteobacteria bacterium
GTAAGGGCCAAGCACGTCAGTACAGTTAGTCGGTAAGGGCCAAGCACATCAGTACAGTTAGTCGGTCAGGGCCAAGCAAGTCGGTAAAGTTAGTTGGCAAGTGGCCAGCAAATCGGCAAGATTAAGTTGGCCCATTAGTGCGGTAGTTGTCGGTAAAGGCCTCGAGGGCGGCCGAATGCCGCTTGGGGTTTACGATGGGGGCGGCCGAATGCCGCTTGGGGTTGGCGATTCGGCTGGAGACGTTTGTTCTAAAAAAGTCCATTTGTCGTTGCAATCAAAAAATAAACATGATACAATTTAACGGTGTCAAAAAAATTAAAGATTGCTATATTATTATAGGATAAATATATTAAAAGTGTTTAATAGTCTTTATCTTAGAACCATTTCTCCCTAGGCGAAACCATCGCCAATGTCCAGGCCTTAGCCTCCGGCGCTTAGGTATTTCGCCAGATTCGCCGCGGCCGTTAACCCGCGTCCCCGAACGGTTAGGCGGCAGTCCGCCAAAACCGCGCCTGTCGTCTCTCCCCCGGTACCGCATAGTTTTCTGCCCAGCCAGGCCCCATAACCCAAAAACCGCCAGGATACCGTAAACGCCTAGATCGGAGGGAGAACCATGCCCGATGCCGAACCAAGCGCTTCTTACGATAGAAGACCCGCCTCACCGGGTGAGGGCAATGCCCCGAATATGGGCTTACCCTTGCCCCGGAACGAACAAGGTCCGCCCGAAATGGGGCGCGCCGAGCCACAAACGGGGTCTGATTTGCCCTTAACGGGGTTTACGCTGCCCCAAATTGAGTCAAATTTGCCCGTAACGGGGGCTAACCTGCCCCAAACTGAGAAAAACTTACCCCAAACCGGGGAGGCCGCTGACCAAACGACGGCGGGTTGGCCAGAGCCCGGGGAGGCCGCGCAGAGGTCGGAACCGGGTTCACCAGAGCCCGCAGAGTCCGCGCCGAAGGCGGAACCGGGCTGGCCAGAGCCAGGGGAGACCGCTCCGCTGGCGGAGAGGGAAAGCCAAGGCCATTGGCTAACCAGCCTGATTAGATTAGCCAAGGAGAAAAAATGGATCCTGGGCCTCTCGTCCGTTTTTTCGGTACTCTCGTCGGTATTGGCCTTGGCCCCTTACGTGTTGATCACCGCGCTCATAGGCTTGGCCTTGGACGGGGCGACGCCCTTGGCCGTGCGCCATGAACGGATGGTTAATCTGGCTATGGTCTTTGGCCTGTTGGTGGTCGCCCGCTACGTTTTTTTCTACGTTTCTACCCTTCTTTCCCACAAAGCCGCCTTTGCGATTTTGTTCCGGCTAAGGTCAGAACTATGCGCCCACCTGGGCCGCTTGTCCATGGGTTACTTCGGTTTTAGGCGGTCGGGGCAAATAAAAAAGATCTTCGCCGAGGACGTGGACGAGCTGGAGCTATTCATGGCCCACCACATTCCAGATTTGGTGGCGGCGGTGGTTCAGCCTTTGGCCGTGGTGGTTTGCCTGTTCGCCTTTGACTGGCGGCTGGCCCTGGTGGCCTTAATACCCCTGCCCTTGGCCTTTCTCCTCCAACGGAAAGCTTTTGGGCCCGAACATGGGGTGGCTTACGAACGCGAGTTTCACGACGCCCTGGAAGGTATGAACGGAGGCATCGTCGAATACGTTAGGGGCATGCCAGTGGTGAAAATTTTCAACCAAACCACTGAATCTTTCGCCGCCCTTAAAGCCACGGCCCTGGCCTACGAAAGGTGCGCGGCCAAGCTTACCAGGCTAATGGCCCCGGCCTGGGCCATGTTCGTGGTCACTACCACCTCGGGGATTTGTTTTATCTTGCCCTTCGGGCTTTGGTTTTATTGCCAAGGCAGCTTGGGCTTTTCTGAACTGATCCTTTTCCTGATGCTGGGTTCGGCTTATATGACCCCATTGTTTAAGCTGGCCATGGTGGGCGGTCAACTGAGGCATTTGGTCGAAGGCTTAAGGCGGGTGGAGACCATACTTGACGAGCCGGCCCTGCCCGAGCCGGCCAAACCGGTAAAACCCCAGGCTTATGGGGTGAGCTTCAAAGACGTCTGTTTCGCTTACGGGACAAAACCGATCCTGGACAAGGTTAGCTTTAGCCTTCCCGAGGGCGGCGTCTACGCCTTGGTCGGGCCCAGCGGGGCCGGCAAAAGCACGGCGGCCAAGCTTTTGGCCCGCATGTGGGACGTGGGCGGCGGGTCGATCGAAATCGGCGGGGTGGACGTGAGGGCCATGTCCCTGGCCGATCTCATGGATACCGTTTGCTTTGTTTTTCAGGAAACCTTTATTTTTTCGGATACGGTGCGGGAAAATATCCGCATGAACCATAAGGTGGCCACGGACGTCGAGATTCGCCATGCCGCCGAAGCGGCCCAGTGCCTGGACTTTCTGGATCGGATGCCCAAAGGCCTGGACACGTTAATCGGCGAGGGAGGTGAGGTTCACCTCTCGGGCGGCGAGAGGCAGCGCCTCAGCTTGGCCAGGGCTTTCCTAAAAAACTCCCCCATAATCGTATTGGACGAAGCCACGGTTTACAACGACGCCGAAAACGAGGCCCGCATTCAGGAGGCCTTTGCCGCTTTGATGAAAGGAAAAACGGTTATAGTCATAGCTCACCGCCTGTCCACGGTAACCGACGCGGATCGTATACTGGTCCTGGACAGGGGCAAGCTGGCCCAGGAGGGTACCCACGGTGAGCTGGTCGACCAGCCCGGTTTATACGCCGATTTGTGGACGGCCCATGAGTCGGCCCTTTCCTGGCAGCTTTAGGGGGTGGGCAATGGCGGAAAGAACCAAGGATAAGCCAACTCGTGGCGAGGCCGCCCTCCGCCCTGGCCCCAGGCGGGCCAACGGGCGGACCTGCGGCCGGACAAACGACCGAACAAAGGGGCGGGCCTACGGCCGGACCGGGGGCCAAGGGGAGTGTGAAATATGATAAACACTATGCGTGTCATCGCCGGAGGTCTTAAGCCCATACGGTATTTGACGTTCCTTCAGATCGTTCACGCCATCCTAACCGGTCTTCCGACTATAATGATGTTTTTTGTGATTAAGGAATTGATTAAGCCGCTTGAGCCTCCCAATACCGATAAGTTAATCGCCTACTGCCTGATTATCGCCCTCATCATGATCGTCAACGTTCTCTTGGCTAGGCGACTATACCTTCGCAACTTTATCGAAAGCTATAGCATCACCACCAACGCCCGGCTGCGTTTAGCCGATCATTTACGGCTTTTATCATTGGGTTTTTTCAAACGCCGTGACCCGGGCGATATTTCGGCTTTGATGCTCCAGGACATGGCCAAAGTAGAACAAATTTTTAGCCACTTCTTTACCGAAGCCGTGGCTTCGGCGGTTTTGCCACTCATGCTGGGCCTGGGGCTCCTCACCGAGGATCCCAGGCTGGTGGGGGTCATGGTCGGATCATTGGCCCTGGCCGTCCCGGCGCTGATTTTTGGCCAGAAAGCCGTGGGGCGTTTGGGCGCGAGGCAACTGGAGACCAGAAATCGGGCCTCTTCCGGGATCCTGGAATACGTGCAGGGCATAAACACGCTTAAGGCTTTCTCCATGACTGGGCCGGCTTTCGCCAGGCTTAATCAAACACTAAAAAAATTAACTAAGGACTCCTTTTCTCTCGAAGCGGGGACGGCCCTACCCATATCGGCCTTTGGGCTGATACTGGATCTGGGACTGGTGGCCACTTTGGCCATGGCCGCCTACTTTCTGTTCACCGGGAAAATCGCCCTGGTCGGCTTCGTCCTCTTCGCCGCCGTCGGGGTGAAGTTCTTCGAGCCCCTTTTGAATTTCGCCGTGTTTTTCACCGAAATGCGGTACATGGGCTTGGCCGCCCAAAGGATCTCCAAAGTTTTCGCCGAAAAGCCCTT
>JAIRNQ010000004.1 GCA_031257955.1 Deltaproteobacteria bacterium
AGGAGTTCATGATCATGCCCCTCTTCGGCGACACCTTCGCCGAGGCCTTAAGGTGCGGGGCCGAGGTCTTTCACTCGCTGAAGAAGATCCTCTCCGACGAGGGCCAGAGCACGGCCGTGGGCGACGAGGGCGGCTTCGCCCCCAACTTTAAGGACAACGAAAGCGCGCTCGACGCCATCGTCAAAGCCATCAAAGCCGCCGGCTACAAGCCCGGGGCCGACGTGGTCATCTGCTTGGACGCGGCGGCCAGCGAGTTCTATGACGCAAAGAAGAAGAAATACGTCTTCCATAAATCGGACAAGGGCGCCCGCTCGGCCGATGACATGATCAAGCTCTACGGCGAGTGGCTCAAAAAATACCCCATCAAATCCATAGAGGCGGGCTGTCCGAGGACGACTGGGCCGGTTGGGCCAAGCTTACCGCCGAATTGGGCGATAAAGTCCAGCTGGTTGGCGACGACATCTTCGTCACCAACACCGCCCGCCTGGCCAAGGGCATCGAGGAGAATGTCGGTAACTCCATCCTCATCAAGGTTAACCAGATAGGCTCGGTCACCGAGACTCTCGACACCATCAAGTTGGCCCACCAGGCCGGCTACACGGCGGTCATCTCCCACCGCTCCGGCGAGACCGAGGACACCTTCATCGCCGATCTGGCCGTGGCTACCAACTGCGGCCAGATCAAGACCGGGAGCCTCTCGCGTTCCGAGCGCATCTGCAAATACAACCGCCTCCTCAAAATCGAGGCCGACTTCGACGGGACGTCGATCTTTAGAAAGCCTTTCTAACCAAGGCTTTTTTATCCCCCAACGACGAAAGCCCGGCCTAGCCGGGCTTTCGTTTTAGTGGGGAACACATAATTGAATCGCTTCGTTTGGGCCCTATCGTTTTGACCCTATAGTTTGGGCCCAATAGTTTGGCTTCTCCGTTGGGCCATTACGAGTTGGGAACCTGGGGGGCGGCCTCCAGTATGGCCTTGGGGTCGATGCGTTGCTCGGAGATGGACTTAACCAGTCTGGCCGCCTTGTCCGGGGTGACCATGGCCAATATCTTGCCGGCGTTGCTGCCGGGCATGGCCGAGAGGATGGAGACGGCCACCATGTCGTCCATGCTGCTGATGAGCGTTCCGGCTTGCTCGGGTTTCATGCCCTTGAAAGCGGCTACCAGGTGCTGGATCCTGGCGTCTTTGAGTTCCTCGTCCTCTTTCCGTTGCTGCTCCCTGACGGCCTTCTGCTCATCCAAAATGGCTTGGTTTCTGGCGATCAAGGTGGTCAGCTCTCCCTTGGAGCGCTCGGAGGCGGCCAATTTGGCGTTGACGTCGGCCTCCAAGGACTTTAAGGCCTCTTCCCTGGCGTTTAGCTGGGCCTCTCGGCGGTTGAGCTCGAATTCCCGGCGGGAGAGTTCCTCGGCCCTGGTGCCGTTTTGGTCCATGCCCTGCCCGCCCACGTTAGGGGGGAGCCCCGGGTTAGCTTGCCCGGCGCCGGTACCGGTATTCACCGATCCCGGGGCCGTTCCAGAATCCGTACCTGGGGCCGCGCCCGGGGCGGCCAAGGGTGCCGGTGCCGGCAAGCCGGCGTTTTGGGCCGAGGGGGGCCGCTGGGGAAGCCTTAGATCCTCGTCGGCTGGGGGCAAAGGTATCACGGCGTCGGCGGATACGGCCAATAGCGGGCTGGTGGCGGAGGTGAGGATGGCCGCCCCGGAGGCCATGGAACCGGAAGTCAAATAACCGACCGAGGCCGAGGCGCTTGCGGCCGCGGCGGCCACCGCCGGGGGAGCGGCGGCGGCCTGGGCCGATGGGGCGGCCGGCCCGATGGGTAGGATACCCTCAGAAGTCTTTAAGTACAGCCCGCTAATGACCAGCCTGGCCAGGAGGCCAAACAGGGCCACCAACAGTAGGATTCTTAGAAAGGTAAAGCTTAGGCCAGTTTTTTTGGCCTGGACGGCCAAAACCGGGACCTTGTCGTCGATTCCCGCCACCCGTTCCGCCGGTGCCCCCGCCGCCGGCCTGGCCGCCAGGGCGGCGGCCGATCCGACCGCGCCTTTTTTTGGGCGCCCGGAAGGGCCGGCTGGGCCAGACCGACCCAAGGCTGGGGACAAGGCTGGGGCCAAGCGTGGGGCCGCGGGCCGCGCGAGCGGCGCCTTAATCGATTGGGCGGCGACTCTGGTTGTCCGTGACGGGGTCGGCATCCGGCTCCTCCAAATTTCTTTTGGCCCTGGACAGGGCCGCCAATTCTTCCATCTGTTCCTGCTCGGTTTTGAGTGTTTCGGCCCGCCAGGCCAGTTTTTTGTTTTCCTTGAATTTTTCCATGATCCGGCGGTCGGTCACGGCCTTTCGTAGGGCCAGCCTTTCTTTGGCCTCTTCGCGGCGGCTTAGGGCCAAGAGCTCCAACAATTTTTTAATTTCTTTTCTAATCTTTTCCTGATAACCGCTAAACATCAAAAGAAGCGGTCCGGTTATTCGTCCCTGAGCCGTAAGGTCGGAAATCTCGTCGGCCATCTCGGCCAACTTTAAGTGGCAAGCGTTGATCTGATCCTCCAGTTCCCTGATGCTGGCCAGTCTTTTGGCCAGCTTTACGGCCGCCTCCTCTTCCTTGCGCTTCCGGAGGCCGATCATGAACTCGAGCCTGAACTTGAAACTGGCCATGGCCCCCTCCGTCCCCACCGCCCCTGGCTTGCCGGGGCTACTCCGGGCGCCCCCCCGGGCCGCCCTTTACCTTAACCTCGAATATTCCACAGCAAGTTCCATGCCATAAAACAACCCCCGAGACGCGTCCCATCGTCCCGGGGGCTAAGCGCTACCGTCCCTACCCCGGGATCAACCCAGGTCCGGCCCCAGGTCCGGCCCCGGCCCGGGCCCCCTTTGGCCCTCCGGGCCGGCTACTCGTTAAGCTCGCGGTTAATTTCCTTAAGCTCCTCGTTGCGCTGGTCGGCCACGTCGGCCACCCCCTTGGCCCGGTTGATGGTCCGGGCCGGGTTTAGGGTCGGCGATTGGGTCCGGATCTCCTCGACGGTCATGGGGACGGCCACCCCGCCTCCCCCCGGGGCCGCGGCCGGTAAATCCTGGGGGTCCTCCCCGCCGGTCACGAAAAACAACACCAGGGCCAGGACGATGGCCACGGCCACCCCGCCGGC
>JAIRNQ010000044.1 GCA_031257955.1 Deltaproteobacteria bacterium
TCCCTAGCCTTGAAAAAGGCTGGGAGATACCATGGGGCTTCCGAGTTAAGCCCATGAACGCTTACGCTTTGGCGTAAGGTAAAGGCGAAAAGAATGACATTATTTGTTATGTTTAGTGAAAAGTTCGGGAAAAATCGGGAAATTTTTTATTATGAGTCAATAATATAGTATTTTAATCGTTGTAAGGAGCTTGTTAAAAAAATGTTCTCAAATTAGCTCCAAACTTTAATAGACGGTTATTATTATAAAGGCTCAGAAGGTTCAATGTCAAGGGTTGGACAAACTGGCCAGTGGGCCAAAGCCCACCCTGTCCCACCGATGCCTCTCCTGGGAGAGGCGTCGGGGGGGGGTCCATTTAGCCATATGAGCTTTTGGGGCTGGTGCCAAAGGGGCGGGTTTTTGGGTCCTCAGAACTTGGCGATGTCGTCGCTGGTGACCACCACGATGCCCCTGGGGGTTACGGCGAAACGGCGACGGTCTTCCTTGGGGCTGTAGCCAATGGTGGTTTTGGCCGGTATCTTGACGTTGTCGGCGATGATGGCCTTCTTAATCTTGCAAAAACGGCCGATGTCCACGTTTTCCATGACCACCGCCTCGTCCACCTCGGCCCCCCTATGGACGGAGACGTTATAGGACAGCACGCTATTTCTGACCGAGCCGCCGCCGATGACGCAGCCGTGGGAAACCAGCGAGTCCCGGGCCACCCCGTGGAGAAGGCTGCCGTCGGGTTCGGTCACCGACAAGGTTTTGACCGGGGGGAACTGGCGCTGGGTGGTGCGCATGGGCCAACGGACGCCGTAGAGGTTGAAGTAGGGGGTCAGGCCGCAAAGATCCATGTTGGCGTTCCAGTAGGCGTCCAGGTTCCCCACGTCCCGCCAGTAGCCGGAATCCGGGGCCACCTCGACCGGCCTTTCGGCCCGGCTGCCGCCCTCGTCGGTGAAGAACACCAATTCCTCGATTTTGTTCTCCCGCTTGTAGGGGTAAGCGATGACCTTGTGGGTCTTGAGGATGCTGGGCAGGATGTCTTTGCCGAAATCCGGTCGGTCGTCGGACTTCAAAAGATCGATTAGCACGTCGGCCGTGAAGATATATATGCCCATGGAGGCCAGGCAAAGATCCGGATGGCCGGGGATGGTGGCCGGGTTTTTGGGCTTTTCCTGAAAGCCGGTGACTCGAAAATCATCGTTAACCTGAAGGACTCCATACTCCCGGGCCACGCTTTTGTCCGTCTCGATCACGGCGATGGAGACGTCGGCTTGGTTGGCCTCGTGGTAACGCTTGAAGCTGGCGTAGTTCATTTTGTAGACGTGGTCGGCCGAGAGGATCAGGAGATGGGAGGGGTTTTCGGCCTCGATCATCTCCAGGTTTTGGCGAATGGAGTCGGCCGTGCCTTGATACCACTTGTCGCCGGACATCATCTGGGGCGGGACGATGCGCAGGAAGTGGCCCAGGGGCTGGCTGAAAATGTTCCAGCCGGATTCAATGTGCTGGATAAGCGTTTGGGACTTGTACTGGGGCAAGACGACAATCTTGTAGACTTCTGAATTGATACAATTGGAAAGGGACAGATCCGCCAACAGATAAATACCCCCAAAGGGGATGGCCGGCTTGGAGCGCGACTTGGTCAGGGGCATCAGGCGTTCGCCCTTGCCCCCGGCCATAATTAGGGCTATGACGTTTTTCATGTTTCACCTTAAATAATCGGTTAAAAAAATGAACAAAACTTTAAAACGTTTGTCTGGATCGACCGCCGCGGTGGAAATTCCGTCCGCCCAGCCCCTTTGGCGCCCGGCTGGCCAAGCCCTTGGGGCTTGTCGCTGGGGCGGGTAACTTGTCGTCCTTTCCGACCCCCTAAGACGATTCTTCGTTAGTTAACGGCATCGGATAGAACAAAACCATCGCCTCTACTTTTTAGGTAAGGCCAATCAAATAATTTTTAAGCGCTATCTTAGTTTTTTGCGAATTTTATGAGTTAGAAACCAATGCCCTACAAGTCATGTTTTATTAAAGACATTAGTCTTATAGTTTCTTTATCTTGATCTTCTTCTTCTTTTTTGCCTTTTTCGTGGTCGTAACCTAATAAGTGTAGTAAACCATGAATCAAATAAAAGAACAAGAGGTAACCCAAATCATGGCCGTTTTCTTTGGCTTCCCGGCGCAGGGTCGGAACCGACAGGGCCAGATCGCCCAGGTAGCCGGCCCGCCCCACGGCCAGGTCGGTGTCCGGGAAGGCCAAGACGTTGGTGCTTTTGTCTACGCCCCGAAAAATCTTGTTGAGTCGCCTGATTTCTTCGTCGTCGGTCAGAAAGACCGTTAAATGGCCCTGGCCGTGGCCCAATTCCTTCAGGAGGCTGGCGAGGCGCCGGGTGATTTTGTGGCGGCTGGCGGCCAAGAGGTTTTTCTCATCGACTAAATATATCGACATTTCGCCTCCGTCGGCCTGGCCGTCCGCCCCGGCCGATCCCGAAAGCCCCCAGGCCCGAAGTTCGTCCCCTGTTCCGGAAGGCCCCTGGGTCGGTCCAGAAGGCCCCCAGACGGCACGGAAGACCCTGGGTGGGTAGGGGAGTGCCTCCCTTGGCTCAGAAGACGGCCTGGGGCCCCTGGGTGGGTAGGGGAGTGCCTCCCGGCCGGTCCCGAAAGCCCCCAGGCCCGAAGTTCGTCCCCTGTTCCGGAAGGCCCCTGGGTCGGTCCAGAAGGCCCCCAGACGGCACGGAAGCCCCTGGGTGGGTAGGGGAGTGCCTCCCTTGGCTCAGAAGACGGCCTGGGGTCCCTGGGTGGGTAGGGGATTGCCTCCCGGCCGGTCCCGAAAGCCCCCAGGCCCAAAGTTCGTCCCCTGTTCCGGAAGGCCCCTGGGTCGGTCCAGAAGGCCCCTAGACGGCACGGAAGCCCCTGGGTGGGTAGGGGAGTGCCTCCCTTGGCTCGGAAGACGGCCTGGGGCCCCTGGGGCGGCCGTGAGGCACCGGAGCGACCGCGAGATCCCACTGGGGGCCGTGAGGCCCCTGGGGCGGCCGTGAGGTACCGGAGCGACCGCGAGATCCCACTGGGGGCCGCGAGGCCACTGGGGCGGCCGCGAGGCCCCACTGGGGGCGACCCTGGCCCCTTGGGGCTGGGGGCGGTTAGTGGGTCAGGCGTTTACCGTTTTCGCCGGTCAGCTGTCCGTAGATGAGCTTGCTTCTGGCCGCCTGATCGCTTTGGGCCGCCTTGTCGGTCATGGGGTAGGCGATGCGGTGGTGATAGATGCCGACCAGAATATTGTTAAAAACCCTTATCGTTTCGGTCACGTCTTTTAAGACCAGTTCGGAGGCGTCCAGTTGCCCATCGTCAAAGACCCGGTTCACCAAAGTCCTTACCAGTTCTTGGATTTTGTTGGGCGTGGGTTCGGTCAGCGACCGGGTGGCCGCCTCGCAGATGTCGGCCAGCATGACTAGGCCGGCTTCCTTGCTGGTGGGCTTGGGGCCGGGGTAGCGAAAGTCGCTTTCGTTTACCGCGGCGGCGTTTTGGCCCCGGCACTCCTTGGCCTTGTGGTAGAAGTAGGTCATGAGGCTGGTGCCGTGGTGCTGCTCGACTATGTCAATGACCGCCTTGGGAAGCTTGTCGACGCGGGCCATCTCGGCCCCCTCTTTGACGTGGCCAACCAAAACCAAGGCTGACATGGTCGGGGTCAGGGTTTCGTGTTTGTTTTCCCCGGTCTGGTTTTCGATGAAGTACAAAGGTTTTTTAATTTTGCCGATGTCGTGGTAATAGGCCCCGACCCTGGCCAGATGGGGGTTGGCCCGGATGGCCTCGGCCGCCGCCTCGACCATGCTCCCGACTATGACCGAGTGGTGGTAGGTGCCGGGGGCGGCCAGCATGAGCTCCCGCAGGAGGGGCCGGTTTAGGTTCCCCAGTTCCATGAGTTTCAAATTGGTGGTCAGCCCCAGCGAGGCCTCGATGATGGTGACCAAGCCGCTGGCCAATATGCCGGAAAGGAGCCCGGAAATGGCCGCCGCCAAGAGGTTATAGACGAATTGGGTGCTGAGGAGGTTACCGTCGGTGAGGGTTAAGGCCATCATCGTCAGGCAGTTGACCAGGGCGGCCAGAAGGGAGGAGGGGATGAAGCGGGCCCGTTCGCTTATGTGTCTGAGGCCCCAGATTGAAACCATACAGCCATTACAGGTGTAAATGAAGGCCGTCAGCGTATTGACTTGGGAGGTGGCGATGGCCCCCAGAAAGGCCCCCAAAAAACAGATGTAGACCGTGCGCCTGAGGCCCAGGAAGATGGCCCCCAGCATGGCCGCCGTCGGGAAAGGCATGACCATGAACATGGTCCGGACCTCGACGTGGTTGACTTCCCGCAAAAGCCCCCTGGCCAAGTAACCCGACCACCACGAAAGGATAACGAACCATAAAATCAAAAGGGAAATTAGTATCATCTCCCGGTAGTCGATGTCGGCGCTGTCGCGGTCCAGATGGATCAAGGTCTGGGTCACGGCCAGAAATACCAACAGAAGGACCATCAGGCCCAGCGAGGGCCGCAAAGACAAGCCGCCCTGGGTTTCGCGGTTGGTCAGGGCTTTCAGTTTTAGGCCGGCCAAGGGGGTGATGAGTTCGCCCTCCCGGACGATGACCTCCCCGGCCTTTAGGCTGTGGACCACCTGGACCTTGGCCGCCGCCTCGCGCTGGCGGTTTTCCCAACCGGCCCGGTCGAGGTTAAGGTTGGGCCGCAAAAGTCCCATGGTCAGATCGGCCACCAAATCCACTTCCTCGGCGCCGGAACCCAGGCCCAGATGGCTGGCCCGACCCTCGACCAAAGCCCGGGCCCCGGGCACGGTAAGGACGTTGGAGAAGCGGACGGTGGAATTGCCGGACCAAAAGCGGTGAATTTCCACGTCCCGCCCGGCGAATTCGGTGGCGTATTCGTCAACCCCGACGATGCCCTGGCCCAGTATCTCCAAGGCCAGCTGGGAGATCCGGTTTTCCAGATTCTGGTTGAAGCCGGCCTTCCAGGCCGCCCCCAAGGCCAGCTGGCAGTCGGGCGGGGCGAAGAGGCCGCAAAAATCGTCTTTGAGATTGTCCGGCGGGCCGGGCAGCCCCGAGTGGAACAGGATTCGGCCCAGGCCGAAGACGGCGTGGAGTTCCTCCATGGCCTCGGCGCTGACCCGGTAGTCAAGATCGAAGATGGGCACCGCCGCCTGGGCGGCCAAGTGTTGGGCCCTGACGGTGGCCGTCTCGTCGATCACTTCCATGTCCCGGTCGCACATGAAGGTATGGTTGGCCTTTTCGCCGACCTCGAAGTTGTCCGGGGTCGGGTGTGCCATGGAAACGGTCAGAAAGGCGATGGCCACCAACACCACGAAAAAAGTGACGTGGTTTCGCCTGGGCCGCAGCCGGTGGCTGAATCGGTGGAAACGTTCGTGCCAGGCGTGGCGTTTTTTGGGCCAATGGGCCGTTTGGGTTTTTTTGTCTTTCACGGTGAGCCCTCGCCCGCTCGGCCTTTCGCGGCCTTCCGTTCATAGGCCGCCAAGATATGGCGCACCAATCGGTGCCTGACCACGTCCTGGCCCTTAAAATGGCAGAAAGCGATGCCTTCTATGCCCTGGAGGATTTCGGTGGCCTCCAATAGGCCGACCGGCCGTCCCCCGGGCAGATCGCTTTGCTCGGGATCGCCAGTGACCACGGCCCTGGCGCCTGGCCCCAGACGGGTCAAAAACATTTTCATCTGCTCGGTGGTAGTGTTTTGGGCCTCGTCCAATATGACGAAGGCGCCCGAAAGGGTCCGCCCGCGCATAAAAGCCAGCGGGGCCACCTCGATCTGGCGTCTCTCGTACATGCGGACAAGTTTTTCCGCCGGTATGAGCTCGGACAAAGCGTCATATAGGGGCCTCAGATAGGGATCGATCTTGTCGGCCAGATCGCCCGGCAGGAAGCCCAGCCGTTCCCCGGCCTCGACCGCCGGCCGGGTTAAAATAAGCCTCGATACCCGGTTGTCGTAAAGGGCCTCCACGGCCATGGCCACGGCCAGGTAGGTCTTGCCCGTCCCGGCTGGGCCCAGCCCAAACACCAAATCGTGCCTGGACATGGTTTCCAGATAAAGCCGCTGGGCCAAGGTCTTGGGCACCACCAGGCGATCGGGCCCCAACCGGGGCGCGTAACCGGAAAAGAATTCGACCGGGTCCAGATCCGGCCTGGCCTTAAGCAGGTTGGCCAGGCACTCGACTTCCCACTGGCTGGGCGTCTCCGACAGTACCGGCATTACGGCCAAGGCGGTCAGGGCTTTTTTGGCCAGGGCCTGTTTGGCCGGATGGGATTCGGTCAGGATAAATTCGTCGCCCCGCTGGCCGATGGACAGATCCAAGGTTTCGGCCAAGATTTTTAGGTTGGCCGACCCCGGCCCCAACTTGGCCCGGCCCGGCAGGGGACCGTTCCCGTGGCGCTCGGTCTGGGCCGCCGCTCCCTCTCGAGTCCGGTTACTCAACGGTTAAGCCCGACCGGGGCCCATACGGACGGCCCCGGGCGGCCAGGGAGGCCGCCGGTTTCCTTGGGGACGATGTCGATAGTCAAGTTAGGCGTAATGGTAGGCTCCAAAGGCCACCCCCCTCGGGGTGACAGAAAAGTGTTTAAGCCATGGGTACATTATAAGCCAAAACCGATTTTATTAGTATAACGATAAATCGGGCCAAAAGCCCCAAAGCCAGAACCTTTCCAATTTTAAGGACAATAATTCATGGGCCCAACCCACCTTTGGCCCCTTCCGACCCCGGGCGGGGCCGGAAGGGGCCCCAAAGGGGACTTCCCGGACCCTAGGCTATCGAGGTCCCGATCATGGTGTAAATCAACAGGCTCATCACGTCGTTGGTGGAAGTGACCACCGGGCCCGAGGCCAGGGCCGGGTCGATGTGGATGGTCCGAAAAAACACCGGGGTGATGGCCCCCAGAAAGGCCGAGACCAGAATGGCTACGGATATGGAAAGGCCAACGGCCAAGCCGAGCCGCAGGGTCCCGTGGACGGCCCCGGAGACCAAAGCGATGGTTAGCCCAAAGGCCAGGGACATAAAGGCGGTGACTTTTTGTTCTTTAAATAAGGTTTTAAGTATTTGTCCCGAAGCTATGCGCCCCATGGCCAGTCCGCGCACGGTAATGGTAGCCGACTGGGAGCCAACCGCCCCGGAGAGGCTCATGACCATGGGGACGAAGGTCACCAAGGCCACGGTCTTTAGAAGCGAGGCCTCGTAGTGGGTGAGGATCAGCGAGGTCACGAAGCCTCCAAAGAGGTTAAACAATAGCCAGGGAAGGCGCAAAGCCGCCGTCCGTAAGGCCCCGCTGGTATAGATTTCTTCCTCGGACGATCCGGCCAGGCGGTAGAAGTCCTTGTCGGTCTCCTCGTGCATGACGTCTATGATGTCGTCCACGGTTATCCGTCCCAATAGGCGGTTTTGGGCGTCGACCACGGCGGCGGCCCTGACGTCGTATTTTTGGAACTTTTGGGCCACGGCTTCCTGGTTTTCGGCCACCCCGACCACCAGGCCCGGGTTTTCGATGAGCTCGGCCACGGTTTTGTTGGGCTGGGCCAAGACCAGGCTCTTCAGGCTGACCACCCCCTTGAGGCCCTGGTTGTGATCGACCACGAAAACGACCTCAAAATCCTCCACTTCGTCGCTTAACTCTCTAATTTTTTCAATTACTTGGCTTACTTTGTCCGTATCTTGAACCGAAACCAGCTCAAGCTGCATGATGCCGCCGGCCGTCTCTTCGTCATACATCAAAAGGCGCCGGACTTCCTCGGATTCCTCGGAATCTATGGCCGACAAAACCTCTTCCTGGGCCTGGCCGTCCAGATCGCCCACGATGTCGGCTGCGTCGTCGGAGTCCATCTCGGCCACCAACTTGGTCAGCTGCTCCCTGGGGAGCCCCTGGGCCACGTTGTCCCTGGAGGATTCGCTAAGTTCCACCAATACGTCTGCCGCTTGCTGAATGTCCAATAGCGACATGACCTTGATGGTGTCTTCCATGTCCAGCAAGCTTAAGGCCTCGGCGATGTCGGCCGGATGCAAACTTGAAAGTATGCTAACCAACTCGCTTTCGCGGTTTTCCTCCAGCAAGGGGGCCAAATTCAGTCTCGGGTTGGGATTCATGGCACACACCTGAACCATTCGGTTAAATTTCGGGCCAATTCCAGGACCGTCCCAATGCCCGCCGCCAAAGGCCCGAGGGCCAATGGGTATCCAGATACCCGGCACCCGTTTTGGGCCGCCGCGGCTAGGGACAAAAAAAAGCCCCAGGGTCAATTCCAAAGGTGGGGTAGGCCTATGACCCTAAAGCTCAAAGTATTGGCGACAAAGCCGGGGCCCGCCCTCCGACCAATCCGCCCAGGCGGCGCCCACCAACGATTTTACCCTTACGCCCAATCCAACGCCAACTCTGGCGCTGGCCCCCACGGGGTCGCGCCGGCGGTCGGCCATTCGGGTCCTTTAGGGCCCGACGATTTTCGGGATGGGCGGACCCAAGGACTCAAAAACGGCCCTTTGCCCATCCGATATTTTGCTTACGGCCGGGCCATTTTCCCGGACCGTATCTCTATTCCGTCCAAGGAATCAAGCAAACCGTAGAGCGTATTATTATACAAAAGCTCAGTTTTGGAAAGTCTTTTATAACTATAACTCTATAACTCTTAGCGCGGAAAACCGGTAGACTTTAGTCTAGCGGATAAACGCGCGCCGTGTCTGGATTAGCCTTGATGCCCATTGTTCTCTTGGATAGTCACTATGCTGGCCCGTCCAATCGATGGGGCAAAAAAAACCTATTCGTTCACGGATTGGCCGCGAGACGGATTGGAATCGCTTGAAACCGTTGCCCCATTCGTCTAGGCGCAAAGGTTGGCAAACCCAGCGGCTTTCAGGCTTTCGGCCAAGCGCTAAACCTTCTAGCGACGGGCCTTTAAGAACTGGGGATTTTCAAGTTTCCTCAGCGATGGGGCTACGGCGCGAAACGATGGAAATTAGCCCTAATAATCTTCTTGCTTAAATTGGATTAGAACTTTCGTGCGCCCGCCCACTACCAGGGCGGCTTTGTATATTTGGGACCCGGGTAGGCCCCCGGGCAGCCGATGGGAGGCTGGGACCTTGTATTTTTTAGTGTAGCCCCTGTCCTCAATTTGCTTCATGGCCGTTTTCGCGGCGGCAACCATCATATTTTGTAATTCCTCTTTGGAAAGGTC
>JAIRNQ010000038.1 GCA_031257955.1 Deltaproteobacteria bacterium
GTCGAAAAATGCCGCAATTTGCGGCTTTTTCCCCCAGAGATGAAGACGAATCACAAAACGATTGAAAAGCTTGTATCACTCACTAAGACAGAAATCGCTGGCTCACTATGCTCATGTAACCGCGGCAAAGCCAACCCTAGAGGTGTTAAGAAAAAAATGAGCCCGTTCAACGGTAGAAGGCGTGGAGAGCCATTAAATAGAAAAACAGATTATTCCCCAGTTGTGTTAAACCAAGTGCAACCGAGAAAAACCAAAATGTCTTAACAGAACAGTATTGCTATTAATGCCTCATCGTTAAATTCTATGGTAATTATTATTGCGACTCAAAAAGGATAATTAGTATAAGTATAATTAATAAAATATGAAAATTTTAGGTCTTTTTTTAGATACAAACTGAAATAAGAACGTCAATATGAGAAAAAATGTTTGTTAGTTTTTATTAATTACCCTAATCATTTTTCATGCCAAGAAAAAGAAAGCTAATAGGAAATAAAAAGATCTTCTAAGTCTAAATCACCACAAACTAAATATATGACATTAATAAAATTAGACATGTTCCTAAAACCTTTTGCCCTTCTTTTTACTTCTTGTATTTTGGTGTTAATAGCCTCAACAACAGCGCTAGTTAGCTTTGAATCCCAGTATCTGAGTATTCCATCATAGTGGGCTTTAACCATTTTTGCAAATTTGATAATTGGTTCTAATTTTGAGCGACATGCCCACGAAAGCCATTTTTTAATTGATACATCGGCAGATTCTTTATCGGCTGCGTTTCTGTATATATCTTGGAATGTTTATTTTAATCGATAGGCCTTACCAGTTTTAGTATTTTCTTTGCTTAATGTTTTGAGTTTTTGTGCCTGATCTTCCGTAAGGTTTTCTGGGTTTTTTAACCAGATGTAACGTGTTCCTTTCAACAATGGATTATGCTTTTGTTCTGTACGTCGAACTATATCAACAGCTTCGTTAATTTGCTTTATAACATGAAATTTATCATAAGTAACTGAAGCAGACGGAAAGTTTTTTTCAACGCCGCTTAAAAATGCTGGAGACATGTCCATTGCAACTTCTTTTACCTGATCCGTTTCGGGTTGGTGCTTGGGCATTTCTTCAGCAAATGAGTTCACAGTGCTTGCATCTTTGCCTTCAGCAGCATATAATACTGATGCTGAATCTATATCCACAAAAGTAGACACATAGTTATGACCCTTTTTTGACGAGGTTTCATCGATACCAAGCTTAGATACATCAGACCAATCGGTCTTGTCATGTTTTTCCCTGATATAATGGTGTACGACACGCCAAATTTTAGTGTCATATTCATGCATTAAACAGGCTATATCAAGAATTGGCATGCTTCTTGCCAATGTAAGGATTAAATACTCAAATAAATTTGTGAATTTACTCTTTGGCCTCGCCCAGGGAATTTCAATCATATGAATCCCACAGTCTGGACACTTAACCCTAGGTGCAGCAAAATGTATATATGCGGTGTATTGAAAAATGTTCATATGACGCTAAGTTCTTTCTAATCTGTCATGGATGCAATTATTTTCTTTACCACATAAAGGGCAAGTGAATTTAGTAGCACGATCAAAATCTATTCTAATATGTACCTCATGCTCTTTTTCATTATCAGATACATCTTTAATGTATAAATGCTCAGTTATAGACAATAAACGACCAAACAGTTCAGTTAAATTATCCTTAAACATGATTAACTACCTCCCAAAATTATAAAATCATATAAAAAAAAGAAACTGCACTTTTTTGCATTTTAACACGCCATAAAATGACTTACCATAGTTTTTAACGAAGAGCCCTATTAATCTTCTTTTTTAAACTGGATAAGGACGTTCGTGCGCCCGCCCACCACTATGGCGGCCTTGTATAATTGGGCCCCGGGTAGGCCCCCGCGTAAGGCCCAGGGCAGCCGATAGGAGGCGGCGCGCTTGTATTGCTCGGCGTAGCCCATTTTCTCAATTTTCCCCATGGCCGTTTCGGCGGCGGCAACCATCTCATTTTTTAATTGCCTTTCGGTACGTTCATGGCCTTTGTCAGTTTTTTGGGGTACGTATTTAATCTCAAAAACAAATCCCAATTGGTCAGAGACCTTCCAATGGGCGTCAAATTTATCGGCGTCAACAAAACACTCGGAGCCGATTTCGCAACCGGCAAAGCTCATGGCCGATATGAATTGCCTATGGTAATAGGCTTGATGGGACTCGTGGACGCTATGGGCGAAGCCGGCCAGAAAGCTCCCAAACGATTCTTGAAACTTATCGGCGTCCAGATCGACAAGCGCGTCGCGCATGGCCTGGCATTGGCGCTGGGCCACCAAAGGCGTAGCGATTGGCTCAAAGCCCAAAAGCAGGGGCACGATTCCCGCTTTGACCTCAAGGTTGGGAAAACGCAAATAATACACCGGAGACCCCCCAGTCATATCGACGCGACCCACGGTGAGACAACCAGCCTGAAAAAGGAGGGGAACGGGCTTTAGATCGTCCCCTAGCTCAAACCTGTTCGCGGAACTGGTAATGGGGTAATCCGGTATTATGTCGCGGAGGCTAATCTTACCGGTTTTAACGAGATTGGCGACAAAACTCGGAACCCCGGTTTGGGACCAAGAATCGTCGAACCGTCCTTTCTCGAAAAAATGAAGGATGGACCAGGGATTAAAGACGCGAGTCTCACCGTCCCAGGAGTAGCCGTCATACCATTCCAGGATTAGCTTTCGGAGATCGGCCATTTCGGCGTCAATGGGCAGAACGCCATCGGATTTTAACCTCTCCAGGGTATTTTCCATATATTTCGGAAACAAGGAGTCCAACTCATTAACCGTAAAGCCGCAAATATCCGAATACTCTTCATCAAGCGTAATATGGAAAAGATCGTTCAGTTCGGAAAAAATGGAAGTTTGGGTAAACTCGGTCACACCGGTGATGAAAGTAAAACCTCGGCTTGTCACGGCCTTGAGGATGCCGTAAAAATGCATCAAGGTCTTTCGGATAGCCCCGGCCAGCTCTGGCTTACCAATATTGTCCAGGACCGGCTTGTCGTAATCGTCTATCAGGACGGCGACATTTCTCCCATACTTGGCCTGAAGTCCTTCGATGAGCCTTTTAAAAAGACTGGACGGAGAAGAGCCGCTCAATACCAATTCTTCTGACTCAGCGATTGAGTGGAGATCTTGTATCAAACTGTTTTCCACCGTCTCTACGTTTTTGGTGTTTAAGCCGTCGACGCTCAAGCGGATGACCGGGTTAGGCGTCCAATCATAATCCGAGCCGTATATCCAGAGCCCTTTAAAAATATCCCTTTGGCCGCGCAGGACGGCCTCAAGGGTGTCAACCAAAAGCGTCTTGCCGAAGCGGCGGGACCGGGATAAGAAAAATGGATAATCCAGTCGCAACAGATCGTAAATATGCCGAGTTTTATCGGCGTAGATACAATCATTGGCGATGATTTCCGATATTTTCGTCATTCCGATGGGAAGTTTTTTCATGGTATTGGCCTCGGGCCCGTGACGGAGGTTTTGGGCAATGGTTCCGATGAATGTCTGATTATCCAGCGTTAATTAATCCATTTTATCATATCGTCCATTACTCAGTCAAGATCCATTGAAAGGCGCTTATAGAAGCGCCGTCGGTAACAATTCGCTTGGGCAAGCGCGGAACTCTGAGCGAATCCTAAAACGTAATATGACACAATTTTTCTCGTTTGGCAACTGTCTCGTCGTGGGGTCAGGGAGTCATAGAGTCATTGAGTCAGGGAGTCAGGGAGTTGTTTTGATGGCGGGGCGGAAGGCGGGAGAAAACTGTCCTGTCTGGGAAATCAAGGCCTGAGAATTTGGGTTATGGCATAAAGGAAATTTTCATCAAACGATTCTACATGGTTGGACCGTGAACGGATACGGGGTTTGTCAGACCCGTGGTCACGACAATTTGGCGACCACCGGCCGCCCAGGGTTGCCGCCGCGGCGACCGACGGCGGCTGGCTAACAGTCGCGACCAAGGGCCAATCGATCTAACCAGTCAGTTGCCGCTGCATTTGCCCGGTTGGGCCATGGGAAGAAAGGACACGTCAATTTTACCTTGCTCTTCCGATATTTGTTCCAACTTCGCGCCTCCGACAAAGAAACCCATTTTAATGACCTGTCGGATAAAGTAGTTCTTCCCGGCCTCGAAAAATATCTTCAAGGAATTTGGCGAGAACTCAGATTCGGTGTCGATGGTGTGTTCTTGGTCGCCCGCGACCTCCGCGTAAAAAAAGACCCCGGGGGCGGTCTCGCCGACGCACTTACCGTCAATCCACAAATCTTTTTTGAGGGCTTGGCCAATAACGCCACTCTTGCGGTAAAGGTAAACGCCGGCCATCCCTTCACTTGGAGGGCTAAATTCTTTGGCCTTGGAGGTGTCCGGGGTTTGGACAATTGGTACCGACGCGCATCCGGAGATAAAAAGCGCCAAGACAACGAAAAACAACGATATTATTTTCATGATATTAACTACTTAACAGGGTTATAAATTATTAAAATATTGTTTTAAACAGTATTTTTAAATTATAATAGCAATGTTATTGGGAATAAATTGTCACTTGAGTCTAAAAATATGCCTATATCGGTCAAACCACTGAGCGAAGCCGCGACGCCGAACCCGCCAGTCCCCCCAGGCAATTATGCCCAGGCCTAGCCAAGGACTCGCTCCCGAAGGGCAAAGCGCCTGTCAGGGCGAAACGCCCTGGCCAAGCCGTGTGACTGGCTTAACGGAAATCAAGAATAATGTTAAGCACTTAAAAGAACGGAGAGTAAAAATCTTTATCATTTTCATAACATACAAAAAACTCAAAGTCAATTTTTAAGTAGAATTCCCGGTAGAATTGCTGCCGTCTCTTTGATTCTAAAGCTTGTCATAACTTTTATAGTGTATATAGATTTTAATTATGTTTTTAACTTTATAAACTTTAAATTAGTTAAAAAATATTTATTTTTTTAGCTAATATTCTATCAATATTTTGATATTTTTATTGATTATTGACAATTTGACGTTTGGTCCCATCAGTTTGTAGACAAAATGATCCGTCCGTAACGCTTTAAAACCGGATAGCTTTTCATTATACGGGTCTTGGGATCTTGGGAAGTCGCGTTAGGCGTCCGGCACTGCGGTTAGGCAAGAATCATAAGCCAGACCGCCATGGGCCAAGCTCTTTTTCCGTAGCCGTTTACGTTTAAGGCGCGCCTGGTTTACGTTTTGTCACACAATCAACGCAAAGGCTCAAAAGCGCAAATAAAGACGTTAACCGGCTAAGTTTCGGCTTGATTCGATAGGGTTTTTCGTACTATCATGGCCAATAGCGGACCGCTTTGTCCCCGGGTGGGGCCAAAGCGGCGAAGGGCGTCGCGGTTAAAAACCAATCACCAGAGAGGCGGATCGGATGGACCAAACGGGCACCGGGGTCGTCGGGCGCGTACCCCCAAAAGCCACCATAGTCACCACCGGCAGCGAGCTCATGCTGGGGCAAATGGTCGATACCAACGGGGCCTGGCTCTCGGCCTGGCTCTCGGAAAAAGGCGTCCGGGTGGTTCGGCACGTCTCGGTCGGAGACGATCTGTCGGCCCTGACGGCGACCCTGGCCGAGTCCATCAAAGAATGCGAGGTGACTTTGGTCACCGGGGGATTGGGCCCGACCGAAGACGATCTGACCCGCCTGGCCGTGGCCAGGGCCTTGGGCCGATCCTTGGCCTACCACCCCGAATTGGCCCTAGGCATCGCCGCTTTCATGGAAGGCCACGGCTACCCCTGCTCCAGCAACAACCTGCGCCAGGCTTGGCTGCCGGAAGGGGCCTCGCTGGTGGAAAACCCCTGGGGCACCGCCCCGGCCTTCGCCGTCGAGCTCCCGGGCAAGCTGGCCCTCTTTACCCCCGGCGTCCCCCAGGAGATGAAAAACATCGTCGGGGCTTATTTGGGCGACAAGCTGGCCGAGACCTTCCCCACCCGGCTGGGGTACCACCGGACCACGGTTCTGCGGGCCGCCGGCCTGGGCGAGAGCCGGGTGGACGATCTAATCGGGGATCTGGTTCGGGGTTCGACAAACCCCGTTTTAGGCTTTCTGGCCGGTCCTTTTGAGACCAGGATCCTGATAACCTCCATAGCCAAAGACCAATCCGAGGCCGATGCCCTGGAAGCCCCGATAATTGCCGAGATCGTCAGCCGCCTTGGTAAAAATTACGTCGGCCGGGACGAACAAACCATGCTAGTCGCGGCGGCCTCGGAACTGAAACGGCGCTCCCTGCGTCTGGGCCTGGCCGACTCCTTCACCGGCGGTCTGGCCGGCCAAACGTTTTTACGGGCCCTGGACCAGGACAGCCTAGCCGGGGCCATATCCGTCACGGAAAAGGCTCTCCCCGAAGCCATAAGCTTTCTCTTCGGCCAGGCCGACGCCGATCTGGTCGGGGTCATTCAAAGCGCCCCTGAATCCACCCACAAAACTGGGCCAATATCCGGGCCCGAGCCCCGGTCCTCCGGGGCCGGACCTGAGCTGACGGCCAAGTGTCGGCTCCTGGCCAAGGCCCCGGGCGGCGAAGTCGAATTGGCCTCGGCCGTCAGGACGGTCGGGCGCAACGAGGCCATGGCCACGGTTAGGGCCGGGGCCCTATTGTCCTTGATTCTTTGGACCCACCTCACCGGCGGCCCGGGGCCCCACTAGCCCTGGCACTGCCAAGGAAAGGTCTACGCCATGAAAACCATCGCGACTATTGGGCTGGCCCTTTTGGCCTCTCTATGGTTGTCAGCCGCCCAGGCCGACTCCCCCAAAGGCTTCCTGGCCGAGGCCGAAGTCCCCAACAGCCTTAACTTTCTGCCCCCGCCGCCTACCGAGGACAGCCCGGACTTCGCCCGGGACATAAGCGTCTATTGGCGGACCCGGACCAAAAGGGACGACGACCGCTGGCTTAGGGCCTCGACCGACGCGGACATAGCAAAAAACTGGAACACCATCTTCCAAGAGTCCTTTGGCCTGGCCATCGACCGAAAAACCACCCCGGCGACTTACGAGCTTTTGGATAGGGCCTCGGCCGACGTCGAGATCTCCTTTAACCGGGCCAAGGACGAATTCAAGAGGGTCAGGCCCTACGTTTATTTCAACCAACCCTTCGGCTCGACCTGCCTTCCGGCCGAAGAGGCCTCCCTCAGGAACAACGGTTCCTACCCCTCAGGCCACAGCGTCTACTCTTGGCTCATGGCCCTAATCCTGGCCGAGATCTCCCCGGATCGACAGGACGCCATCCTGGCCAGGGGCCTCGATTATGGCTTTTCCAGGGTCATTTGCGGCGTCCACTGGGTCAGCGACGTCGAGGTCGGCCGCTACGTGGCCTCGGGCGTCAACGCCCGGCTTCACGCCAGCCCGGACTTTCAGGCCCTTTTGGCCAAGGCCAAGGAAGAGATTGCCCAAGTTCGCGCCACCGCCAAATAACTGCCAGCCAATCGGCTAAATGGCAGGAGTCTAGTCTATACGGAGTCGTCGTTGGCCGGGACCTTCTCCGTTGGCCGGGTACCCCCTGAGTAGATGACCGGAAATACCTAATTATTATCGTAAAATTAATTTATTTTAAACTTTATACTTTTAATCATTAGATTACGTTCGTAATTAAACACTGCCATATATTTTTATAACGTTAAATTACTAATTTCTGGCCAAAAGCTATACCAAGGCGAACGGTTATGAAATTTTACATCTTTTATCGATACCCACCAGCCAAACCGATCGGCCCGTCTTGCATATCCGGACGCTTTTGATAAAATAACTGTCAACCTTAACCGCGCACGGGCGGGTGTTTGGCCTCGGTATCGAGTTTTGATACCGAGCCGACGCGCTTTTGCCCCCTATAGCCGCGGAATGAGGGCATTTTTCGCGAACGAGGCGAGAGCGACCGTGGAATCGGTAGATTATTTAGACGAGTTTGAGTCTGGGGAAGAACAAAGGCCAATCGACACCGAACGGGCTGCCAAGCTTAAGGCGGCCATGTTCCAGTTTGTCGTGACCATGAAAAACATGGCCCTCTACCCGGAGACCAACAAAACCAACATCGAGGCCGTCAATTCCCTTTTTCTGTGGATGGACGAGTACCTTAACGCCAACAACAGCCTGGTGTTGGAGGTTACCAAGGACCAACTCTTGACCGACGATGGGGCCTCGGTCTACCAGGAAAAACCCACCGACCAAATCATCTCCGGACCCCTCTTCAGGGACGGCATACAGGCCATAAGCTTCGAGTACGGGCTGACCGAGAAAGAACTGCGGACCTTTCTGGACATCCTCTTGCGGTTCCGGAACCAGGATTCCGATCAGGAAGATCTGGTGGCCAGCCTCTGGGAAGCTTCCTTTTCCCATATACGCTACATCATCTCCAGCGAATACGAGCAAGTTGGCGAGGAATTCGAGCTTACGGCCATGAAAGTGGCCAAGCCCGGCGGCCCCCGCGACGTGGACGCCCCCTACAACCAGGAGGCCCTCTCGCCCATGACTTCGGAAGGGGGCGCCCCGGTCTCCAAACCCATCGCCAGCCTCTTCGCCTTGGCCGAGTCGGCGACCTTTTTTGGAACCACCGCCGACGGGCATGGGCAAGGGGCGGTGACCAAAGACGCCAGCGACCGGGCCATGACCAGTTCCGCCGTCCCCGAAAGCCAGAACTACATGACCCCCGGTGGGGACGTGGCCTATTCCGGGGTGGATTTTGCCGGCGGCCAAGACAGCAAGTCCGACACCGGCGACGGCTCCTCGGGCTTCGATCCGCTGGACTCCCGCCACTCCCACCCTGACGGCGATTTCTTCGGCGGGAGCGAAGACGATTCCTTCTCCAGACTGGCCGCGGCCAAAAACACTCAGGACGAAAACGCCAAGGCCGGCGGTCCCCCCACCCAGGCCGAGCCCGGCGAAAACGGCGAGGAAGATCTGGACATCGACATGGGCTCGGTGGCCGACGCCTTCAAGGACATGAGCAAGAGGGATCTGGAGGCCAAAGAGGCCGCCCCCAAAACCAATCCCTTGACCTTGGAACTGTTGCGGGAAAGGCCGGCGGCCGATGGCCCGGAGCTTGAGGAACGGCTCAAAAATTGGGGCCTCTCTCCCCGGGAGATTAAGCAAATTGCCGCCCTCTTGAAGTGGGACGAGGCCAGAAACTTTTCCTACGACACCCTGGAAATAATCAACGCCCTCTTGACCTCGGGACTCGTGGACGAAGGGAACTGTAACCTCATTACCAGTTTTTTGGGCAGCGAGATCCGTGCCTCGCTTAAAAAAGTGGACCTTAAATACTTAAATAACTTCTACCAAACCTTAAAAGATAAGGCTTCCGCCGGCTACCCCCTCGAGGTCTCTCTCCTCAAGGATCTCCAGCGCAAGATTGACAGCTCCGAGACCCTGAGCGTCCTGGTCGATCCCGGGCCCACGGAAGAGGCCATCGCCGTCGGTTACGACGATTTGCGATACTTTCTTTACCAGCTCTCCTCGGTGGGCATACAGACCCTATCGTCGATTCTTCCCAAAGTCGCCAACCAGAAGCTTTGGGCCCTGTTCATCGAGCTGGTGGCCTACGATCTCATAAGCTCCGGCTCCAGAACCACCGACTTGATCTCCCGCCTAAACGATCGGGCCCTGGCCCACCTGATCCGCCTGATCGCCGGCAGCGTCAAGACCTTGCCGCCCCAGTTCCTAAACGGGCTGACTCGCCACAAGTCGGCCGCGGTCAGGGAAACCGCCGCCCGGGCCATACTGGAAAACGACCCGGACAACTTCCACCAACTGTGCGCCCACATGGTATTGGACACCGACCCGGCCGTCCTTCGGTTGGTCAGGCCGGCCCTCTCCGCTAAACGCAACACCACGGTCGAAGGTTACCTCTTTAATTTTTTGCGCAATTCCTACACCAACGACCGCCACGACGATGACCGCCTTCTCCTGGAATGCTACCAACTCTACGGGAAATGCGCCTCGGCCACGGCCTTACCCTTTCTCGAGGAAGTTTTGATGAAAAAAGATTTTAAGACTTTCCTCTCCCGCTCGGTCGACCAGCACAAGATGGGGGCGGCCCTGGCCCTCTTTCTCATGCCCCCCACCTCAGGGGCCGGAGATATCCTTAACCGGGCCAGCCGCAGTTCCTTCCGAAACGTCCGCCAGGCCTTAGCGGAAGCCCGAAAAATCGTCTCCGGTTCTTAGAACCGGACTTTTCCCCCGACCCCCCACGGCCTCCGGGCCTCGGGCCATCGTTTTGCCAAACCAAGTATCGGCCCCGCCCCATTCGGTATGAGTCATGAGTTACGCCCCCCTAAGCGCCCCGCTGCCCGTCGAATTACTGACCACCTCCATCTTGAGGTTGCCTCAGCTACAAAAGATCCATCAGCCCAACAACAAACTGTTCGTCGACAGCATGAACGCTTTTAAGCAATCCCTTTACGACCTTTGGGAAGAAACCATCACCGTGACTCTCCGCGTCCACCGGGGACGGCTGTTTTTAAATTCCAACCGGGTGCCCACCAGCAAAACCTTCGCCGTTACCGTGAACCGGATGGACGAATTTTTGGAGGCCCGGGGCATTTTCGGCTTCTCCTTCCAGAAGGTCGAAAGCCTTAGCGACGAGGCCGTGGTCGAATTTTTCAAAGACATCAATCTCTCCCTGGTCCAGAAGGATCCCGCGCAATACCTGAAGGACAAAATGGACGGCGGCTGGGCCTCCCCTCTATCCGACAAGGACTTTAACATCTCGGTGGTCATGAGCGACGACGGCACCGGGACGGCCAGGCCGGTCATTTGGAACGCCGGGGTCAGGACCTTGGCCCTAAAGGCCAAAAAATCCTACTCCAGGGCCCTGGCCGTTATAACCGGCCTGAACGAGAAACTGACCGAGGGCGAACCGGTCAACATCAACAAACCCCGCAGGGTGGTTCAGGACATGGTCGAGGGCCTCTTCCAAAACGAGACCCTTCTCCTAAGCCTTTCCACCATCCGCGACTACGACGACTACACCTGCACCCATTCGGTAAACGTGGCCATCCT
>JAIRNQ010000052.1 GCA_031257955.1 Deltaproteobacteria bacterium
GACCGTTCCGGCCAGGAGCCCTTCCTTTCGCATCTTTTCGCCGGCGACGGCGCAGTGGTGGGCCAGGGCCTCGGCCAGATCCTCCAGGCGGGTCACGGCTTTGGCGAAACTGCGGCTGCTGACCATGGTTCTTCTGGGCACCGGGGACAAGTCATTTTCCACGCACTGGTAGCCGCCCAGCTCGAGTACCGTTCTCTCCAGGGTCACGCTGAAGAGGCGGGCCGCCTGGTTGGGATCCATGTCCCTTAGGTCGCGGGCCGTTTTTAAGCCCAATTTGGCCAGCCGGCCCGGAAGTCTATAGCCCACGCCCCAAACGTCACCCACGGGTGTCTTTTCCAGGATATCCTCCAAGAGATCGGATCCCAGATCCAGCTTTAGGACCGGGCCCCTTATTTTTGCCCAGTGGTTGGCCAGTTTGGCCAGGGTCCTGGTCGGGCCCAGCCCTACCCGGACCGGAACGCCGACCCATTGGCCCACGCGTTTGAGCAAAGCCTCACCGACCGACTCGGCCTGGGCGGCCAAGGCGCCGCGGAAGGGGATGAAGGCCTCGTCGATGGAATACTGGACTAGCTCCGGGACCAACGACTCCATGGTCATGGCCACCCTTCTGGATATGTCGCCGTAAAGGGCGTAATTTGAGGAAAACACCGCCACCCCGGCCTCAAGCAAGCGTTCTTGGGACTTAAAAAACACTTCGCCCCTTTTGAAGCCCAGGGCCTTGGCCTCCGGGGTTATGGCCACGACGCAGCCATCGTTGTTCGAAAGGACGACCACCGGGCGGTCGGCCAGATCCGGCCTGAAAATCCGCTCGCAGGAACAGTAAAAACAGGCGCAGTCCACAAGGGCCCACAGTTCGGGCTCTTTGGGGGGTTTGGGTCTAGCCTCGGCTCCCTTGGGCGTCAAAATTAACCTCCGAACGGTTTGGGTCTTGGCCGGACCGCTGGCGGGCCTTGGCCGGAAAAGACCGCTCCCGGGCCCCTCGCGGGCCGGGGGAAACGGCCCCGTCGCCCCATATTAACACAATCTCCGGCCCTGGGCGCCGGGGCCTGGGGCCAAGGCGGCCGGGCCCCGCCCGGTCGATTATGGGGGTCTTTAAGGGGGAGAGTTGGCTAACTTTTGGTTTGGCTATGTAAAAAGGGTGAAAATGGTGCTATACTTCCTTACGCCAGCGGCGCGCCGCTCGGTCGCTTTGAGCCCCGGCCTCCGGTCGCTTTAGTTTTGGTATTATTGAGCGAAACGTAAAAACCCGACTTTTGGTATACTCTGTTCGCTAAAAGCTAGGAAATAAGAACTCAATTTTTAGCCGCAAGCTAGTTTAGGGGTTTTGTCGGGCAACCGTCATTTCGTTGACCGCCAACCTTGACGCCCGTCTCGGGGCCCAAGGCCACCGGCGGGTTCTGGCCCAATTCGCGGCTGGCCTTAAGCCGCCTTAGTCGATGGGAGTTCGCTTGGGAGATCCGCCCGCCCAGGGAAGGCGGGGACGCTTGTAGTTTTAATTTTGGTACGCCGGGAACCGAAAGAACGCTTGGAGGATTGAGATGGGTCGATTCGAGGATTGGCTCACGCTGGCCGAGCATGGAGACGCCGAGGCCCAGTTTGAACTTGGCTGGGTTTACGCCGAGGGTAGGGAAGTCGACTTAAATTTCACCGAGGCATTTTATTGGTGGAGCCAAGCCGCTAACAACGGCCATACCAAATCCCAGCATGTCCTTGGGAGGGCTTACGCCCAAGGGATTGGCGTGGAGAAGGATTTGGCCGAAGCGGTTAAGTGGTGGACGAAAGGGGCGGAAAACGGCCATCCCGACTCACAGTTTCATTTGGGTAACGCCTACTTTCAGGGTGAAGGGGTACCAAAGGACCCGCGCCGAGCCGTCCAGCTTTGGCACATGAGCGCCGAACAGGGAAACGCCAGGGCCATGTACGCTTTGGGAGTGGCCCACTCCAAAGGCGAGGGCTTACCCAGGGATCTGGAAAAGGCCATCGAATGGTTCCAGAAATCGGCCGAGCTTGGCCTTGAAAACAAATAATGGGCGCCGACAACGGAATGGCGAAGGCCTGGGCCTTCTTTGGGACCTGGGCGAGCGGCCTTCGCCTCGACCATATAAGGGTGTGATTAATGGGTTTTGACGAGTATGACGGATTAGTCTTTCCAGGAAAGGCTTTGTTTTTGAAAGCTTACTGCGGGGACGCCGAGGCACGGTTGGAATATGGGAAAGTATGCGCCAGGGAAGCCGCCAGGATAGCCAGAGTATCCCTTAAAAAGCTCAACCATGAAGACGTTGACAATGTAATGGACATTGACGACGAACCCGAAAATGGTAACCCCTTTTCGTCTAAGCGTTTTTCCAATCCGATAATCTTTCACAGGGGAGCCGATGATGATGACGATGACGACGACGATGACGACGATGACGGCCTTCCCTCTTTTCCCAATGGGTTTTTTTTAGACGAAATGCTTAGCGGCGGGGATGGAGACGACGGAGGCGGATCAATTTTGAACCTGCTCGTAAATTCTAAACGTTTGCAACAGTTATTGGAAGGCGGTACCGGGGGTGCGGGCAAAGGTAACAATCCAGACGACGACGATGACGCTAAGGCCGCAATAGAGTTTTTGGAGATGTTGGATAGGTTTAATCCATCGAAAGTAGAGGAACTTTTTGAAAATCCAAGTGATCTGTACTCTTTTATTAAATCTTTATTTATTGATGGGGACGAAGATGACGATGACACCTCAAGTCATAAATTGGAAAAATCTCTGGAAGATTTAATCTTAAAAGTATCTCTTTCGATGGCTAATACCTATAATTTAATAAATTTAAAAAATAAAAATAAAACTAATGATATATTTAGTGATTTAAATTTAACTACAAAACATATTGAAAAAGTTTTAAAGGCCGTATTAAAATTAGAAAATAACAGAAATATAAATGATAACGGTGATGAAGAAGGTAAAATTTTTGCGGCAAATGTTGAAAGAGAATTATTAGAAACTGTGATAGTTAAAACAGGATTGAAAAAAATAAAACAGACACCTTTTTCAAATCATATGAAAGATTATTTGTTGCCTGACTATCTACCTTTCGAGCCAAAGTCACAAGAGGAATATTTATTTTTTGCGACCTATTGGTGGAGAAAAGCCGCCGAACAGGATTTAGCCGAAGCCCAGTTCCTTTTGGGGTCGGCCTATTCCGATGGCCAGGGCGTGCATAGGGATCTGGAAAAAGCCATATATTGGTGGCTAAAATCTGCTAAAAATGGCTATATCATGGCCCGGGTCATTCTTGATGAGTATGGTATTTCCATCTAACGAACCAACAGGCATTATAGCGGTACTTAGTTTACTCTAAAGACAGATATATTGTCTTCCAAGGTTTAAAAGTCCCATATTTAGTAAGGGCAGTTCAATAACGGCATCAAATTAAGATCTAAATTTATAGCCCTTAAGCTATGTTTTAGATTTTATCTTTAGTTATGAGTATAATTTAGCTTATATTTTTACCATGATCGATTTAGGGGAACTGCAGGATAAAGCCGAGGCCGGCGACGCCCGTGCCCTATATGAACTTGGGCTGGTCCACGCGGACGGTTTGCGGGTGGAGAAAGACCTGGAACGGGCCGTGTTTTATTTTCGCCGGGCCTACGAGCTGGGCCTGGACGAGCCAATTTACGCCTTGGCCCGGGCCTACGAGGAAGGCGGCGAGGGTTTGGACCGGGATCCGATCGAAGCCTTTTTCTGGTGGCGACAGGGGGCCCATTGGGGCCGAACGGAGGCCGTCGCTTTGGCCTGCCACAAGGTCGGCCGGGCCTACGCCGAGGGCACGGTCGTGGTCAGGGACCGCCTCCAAGCCATTTCCTGGTTGGAAAAAGCCATAGACGGCGGACAAACTGAAGCCCAAGCCTTGCTTAATGAGCTAAAAAGCCAACAAGATTAGTTCTATCTTCACTTTCCTTCCCTACGACTTACAGTAGTTTATCGATTTGCCTGACCCGGGACCAATAATCCTGGGTTTTTTTATTGTGACCCAAAATTTAGTCTACATATCTTCAAATTACGATAATATGCTCAATGGCCTGACCCGGGACCAATAATCCTGGGTTTTTTTTATTATGGGCCAGCTTTTGATCCGATATAATTATAAATTACGATAATATGCTCAATGGCCTGGCCCGGGGCTAAAAATTCTGGGATTATTGCTTTGTGATACAAATTTTAGTCTACCTACTATCTTCTCTCTACGATAATTACCCTAATTATTAAGCCATAGCTAGTCTTTTCCCGCCGTTGCCAGGTTGTTTTGGCCTTGGCCCGCGCTGGCCGTTTGGGTGGCGTTTAGGTTAGCCCGCCGTTCCGGTTGCCGTCCCAGGTGCCGGGGGAAAGGGAGAGGTTTGGCCGGTCGTGGGGGTTGGCCTGGAAGGCCGCTCTGGGTCGCTGGCCATGGGTGATGATTGGACGGTGACTAAAGGTAGTGATTAGGGAATTAAGTTTAGCTAATGAAAAGGTTAATAGATTAGAATTTAGTTAAAAAATATAATAATATTTTATACATTTAGATAGATAAGGGTATTTTTTTGAGGTTAGATTTGGGGTATAGTCCGGATTGGTCGCTATGGCGGGCGTTGAAATCGTCAATAATCGGAAAGTCCCTGGGGGAGGAGGTTGAGGCGACAAATATGCGTAAATAATGGATTAAATTTGTAGAAATGCTACTCGGGGCGTACGATTTAATTATTGACAAATGCCACGAATATGGTATACTGAGTTTATGTCAGTGTATAGGATTGTCGAAAATCGAGTCTCTTCCGTCCAAAGGGGGCGCGATGGACTATTTTGTCCAGGGAGGCTTGGAGAAAGCCTTGGAAGCGGCTCGGGGAAGGGCTGGGGACGCGGCTTGGGGAAGGCCTTGGGACGCGGCTTGAGAAAGCGGCTCGGAGAAAGGCTGGGGACGCGGCTCTGAG
>JAIRNQ010000139.1 GCA_031257955.1 Deltaproteobacteria bacterium
TAAGCTGCTCTTGGCCGCGCAGGATAAGGCTGACGTTAAGGCCCCGGCCCAAAAGGGACTTAACCCTGGCCGCCAGGGGGCCCAGAAGGCCGGTCTCCCGCCTGGGGAGCGAGGCCAGGGCCTTAAGATCGGCGTTGGTCTCGCAAGCGAAAGCGATTTCGGCGTCCAGGGCCGTCCCCTCGCCCAGCGGGGAGGCGCCCTTTATGGGCGTCTCCACCGAGGCGTAGAGGCTAAGGCCGGGGGCGAGAAGCTTGTCCAAAAGGTTTTGGTGGGTGGCGTAAAGGGCCGGCATCGGCAGATGCGGGCGCTCCTCGTAGGCCAGGCGGGAGAAGTGGTTGTAAACGTTTAGGTAGGCGGCCTCCAGGGCCCCCCGGAAGCGGGCCGGCTCGATGACGATCACCGGGTTCTCCGGGCCCAGGTAATCCAGGGCCATGACTTTTTCCGGGGACCACAAGGGGCTCCAGTCGTCCAGATCCGCCGAGAGCAGGCCCTCTTTTAGGCGACGGACCAAGGGCTCCCACAAAAGCCATAGCCAGCCATTTTTTTCGGCCAGGATTGCCAGCCTTTCGGCCCCCTTTTCCAGGGAGGCGGCGTCCCGGGGGGCCTCCCCGGCCGGGACCAGGGTCAGGGTCTCCAGCTTTCCCACCGACCTTTGATCCTCGACCCCAAAGGTGCGGATGGACTCCAACACGTCCCCAAAAAAATCCAGCCTGACCGGCAAATCCGCCCCGGCCGGAAAGACGTCGACGATGCCGCCCTTGACCGAGTAGTCGGCCACCGTCTCCACCTGCCCGACCGGGTTGTAGCCGCCTTTGGCCAGGTAGTCTTTGAGCCGGTCGAAACCCACCTCGTCGCCGGGGGTGACCGTGAGGGTCCTTTGGCCAAGTTCCGTCCGATCCGGGACCAGGCGCAAGAGGGCGCTGGCCGGGGCCACCACCGCCGAGGACTGACCCTTTTGGGCCAAAGTCTCCAGGGCCCTTAGCCTGTCGGCCCCGGCCTCGGGACTGACCACCTGGCCCATGAAGGGCTTGCCCTCCAGGCCCGGCATCGGGGCCACCAGACCCTCAGGCCAAAAAAACGACAGATCGCCGGCCAGATCCTCCGCCTCCAGGGCGGTGGGGGCCAGGATCAAAACGCTTCGCCCCGAGAAGGGCCCGGACATTAAATGGGCCACCAGCCTGGCCAAGGCCGGGGGATTGAGGCCGTAGAGGCCAATCTTGCCCCCCTCTGGGGCCAAAGCCCCGACCATTCCTTCGTAATAACTCTCAGCCAAACCCTTAAACCCTTGTCCCGGGGCGGCCAACCGCCCATCCGGTCACGCGAAAAAGTCCCCCGGTCCCCTCCCCTTTGGCGAGGGGGCCGGGGACCGAGCGGAATCGATCCTGGAATTTAACTATAATTCGCCGCGAAAATCAAGAAAGGGGACGCGAAAGCCCGTCAGCTCCGCCGCCGGATCCGGACGGGCTTAAACTCAATTGAATTTTAATGGCCACCTTCGCCCCATTGGCGACCCTATCGCCGGCCTCTTGGCCGGCCAAGGGATTGGCCTTTTGGCCGGAGTGGACAGTTTTGGCCCTTTGGCTTAATTATTGGTTTTTATTTCTGGCCATTGACTGCCGGCTAAGCTATAATCACAACGCTACCGGCAAGGCCGCCAATGTCCCGGCCGGCGCGGTCGGCCGAGAAATTGGGGCGAGGCGACCGTGGGAAGATAACCCGTCCACTGAGGGGTGGGCACATAAAATAAAAAGGAGCCATGAAACAGTGAATCACGACATCAAAGACATCAATCTGGCGAGCAAAGGCAACGACAGGATAGAATGGGCGGCTAAAAGCATGCCAGTCTTGGAATTGATCGGGGAACGTTTTAAGAAAGAACAACCTTTGAAAGGCCTTAGGCTGGGTTTATGTCTCCACGTGACCACGGAGACGGCCTCGCTTTGTCGGGTCCTAAAGGCCGGCGGGGGCGAGGTCTACCTATGCGCCTCCAACCCGCTCTCCACCCAGGACGAAGTGGCCGCCGCCCTGGTCAAGTTTGACGGGATCCCCGTCTTCGCCGTCAAGGGCGAGGACAACCCCACCTACTACAAGCACATCCACTCGGTTTTGGACGCCAAACCCCACATGACCATGGACGACGGGGCGGATCTGCTCTCGACCCTCCACGCCGAAAAGCCGGAACTGCTGGCCGGGGTCATTGGCGGCACGGAAGAGACGACCACCGGGATCATCAGGCTCCGGGCCATGGCCGCCGAAAAGGCCCTAAAATACCCGGTCGTGGCCGTCAACGACGCCATGACCAAGCATTTTTTCGATAACCGCTACGGGACGGGCCAAAGCACCATCGACGGCATCGTCCGCTCCACCAACCGGCTTTTGGCCGGATCGGTTTTCGTGATCTCCGGCTACGGCTGGTGCGGCCGGGGCGTGGCCAAGCGGGCCTCGGGCATGGGGGCCCGGGTGGTGGTGACCGAGGTGGATCCCTTGAAGGCCCTGGAAGCCATCATGGACGGCTTTAACGTCATGACCCTGGCCCAGGCGGCCAAAATCGGGGATTTTTTCGTGACCGTTACCGGCGACGTAAACGTCATCCGGCCCGAGCACTTCAAGCTCATGAAATCCGGGGCCATCGTCTGCAACTCCGGCCACTTCAACGTGGAGCTGGATTTGGAGGGCTTGGCCAAGGTGACCGAGAAGCGCCGAGAGGTGCGGGATTTTGTCGAGGAATACGTCATCAAGGACGGCCCGACCGTCTACCTGCTGGGCGAGGGACGCTTGATTAACTTGGCCGCCGCCGAGGGGCACCCCTCCAGCGTCATGGACATGAGCTTCGCCAACCAGGCCCTCTCGGCCGAATACGTCAAGCGACACCAGGGCAAACTCCCCCTGGAAGTCTTTGCCGTCCCCGAGGCCATCGACCGCGAGATCGCCCGCCTCAAGCTTAAGTCCATGGGCTACGAGATCGATACCCTGACCGAGGAACAGGTAAAGTACCTGGCCTCCTGGAAGTCGGGCACCTGATCCTCCCGCCGGACCCAGAGCCCATGGCCCCCGATAAATCCCTTCCCCCTTCCCCGGCCAAAGCGACGGTCCCGGCCGCCGTTTTGGCCGGATGCCTTTTGGCCTTGGCCTTTCTGGCCGGGCCGTTTCTGGACGAACCTTTTCTGGCCAGCGCTTGGGCCGCTCCCGAGGACTGGCCCCGGGAGGCCATCCTGGGCGCCGTGCGCCCGGAAGCCTCGGCCCGGCTGGAACGGCGTCTGGACGGGGTCAAGCGGGATTTTGAGGGTCAGATTAAGGGAGTTTCCGACCAAAAGCAGATCTCGGCCCTGGCCCTCAAGGCGGCCGGGGAGGCTTGGCTGGAGGCCGCCGCCCTTCTGGACTCGCCCAATGAGCTTTTCGACCCCACCGACAGCGTCTTGGCCTTCGAGAGCCAGTGGGACGAGGCCGGATCTTCCTGGGCGGCCAGGGAAGGCCGGGCCCTCAAATTCTATTTCGAGGCCCTGAGCCGGCTCACGGCCCGGCTGGCCGTTCGGGCGGCGGACAAACCGGCCGCCGACAACTTGGCCGATCTCTTACGGGCGGCCAGGGCCGGCCAAAACCGCCCCAAACCCACGACCGTGCAGGCCCTGGAGGCGGAAGCCAAGGTCTTTTGGTCCAACCGTCTCTGCGCCCTGGCGACCGTTTTGGGGACCCTCGGGGCCAAAGGCGATCAGGGCGGCCAAGTGGCCGATCTGGTGACCGATCTCCTCAACCGCTCCGAGGTGGTGGCCAGCCGCACGGACATCCACTACCAGGCCAAGATGGAACTCCTCTACCTAAACGACGCCCAGAGCCTGACCAGCGTCCTCTTCCTCATGGCCAAGGGCCAAGACTCGCCCATAGCCGAGGAAGCCGAAATCATGGAACGAAACTGGGAAAACCACCTCAACCAAACCGACCTCCAAGTGGCCGACCGCATCAGCCTCACCTGGGTAGCCAACGCCCAACTGGCCTTCCCCTTGGCCTGGTGGCTGGCCACCGCCCCCGACGCCACCAAACAGTAAAGGTTTTTGCCCCTCCCCTGCCCCCGGCCAGGGGAGCGGCCAAGAATTAAGTTTAAAAGTTTTTCGCCAAAAACTTTTTTATATACTCTTCCGGCCTTCCCCCGCGCCCTTAATCCCCCAGCCGCCGCCCAAACCGTCCCAACCCTTCCCGTCGCCGTCCCACTCCAACCCGCCCGCCCGGCCCCGGGTGCTCGGCACCGGATTGTCGATCGTTAAGGCGCCATTAGGGGGCCATTGGTGGGCCATTGGTGGGGCTTAATCGTCCCGGTCGACCAGTTGGAGGAGAAAGGAGAAGTTGTCGCCGCAGTTGGCCGCCAGCAGGCTCTCGGAGAGGCGGAGGGCGGCCAGTTCCAGATCGGGGAGGGAGAGGCACTCTTCGAGTTCGGCCTCGGTCAGGCTTTCCCAGACCCCGTCGGAGCAGAGCAAGTAGAGGTCGTCGTTTTTGAGCCTGACGGCCCGGGAGAAGAGATCGAGATTGTGGTTGGATTCTTGGACGGCGCTGGTGATGAGGTTGCGTTTGGGGTGGGAGCGGATGCCGTCGAAGGTGATTTGGCCGTCCAGGTAAAGGCCGAAGACGGTCGAGTGGTCGCGGGAGAGAAGTTCCAAGAGGCCCTCCCGGAGACGGTAGACCCGACAGTCGCCGCAGTTAAAGACGGTGGCCGAGGGGCCGCGGCGCCAGAGGCCGGCCACGGTGGCCCCCATGCCGGCCAGGGAGGGATCGGAGGCGGCCAGGCGGTTCAGGCGTTGGACCGTGCCGTGTAAGCACTCCAGGAGGGTGTCGTGCCCGCGGGGATCGCCTATCTCGCGCCCGGGCAGAAGGTTTAGATCCTCGAGCAGGACCCGGGCGGCGGTGGACCCGCCGGGGCCGCCGCCCATGCCGTCGGCCACGGCCACCAGGGTCTCGGGACCCAGGGCCACCATGGGGTCGGCCATGGACAGATCCGAGTAGACGTCCCCGACCAGCAAGGCGTCCTCGTTGGCCGGTCGATCCGGGCCGGTGTTGGTAAAAAAAATGGTGGTCATTTCCGGGCGCCGGGGCGGAGAGCCAGGCCTCCGTGGGGGTTGGCCAAGGGCTGGCCGAAGGCTAGCCCTTGTAGTCCAGGCCCCGCTGGTGAATGAGTTCC
>JAIRNQ010000214.1 GCA_031257955.1 Deltaproteobacteria bacterium
AAAAAGTATAAATACAGTTTTGACAAATTTGGTATCGAGCCGGAGCGATTTGGAAAAAATACTTAAGCTGTCTTTGTTTGGAAGATACAATAGGCAACCCAAAACAATCGGAACGGACATGGCCAAATATCTGGAGGCCCCGGACTGGCGGGGGCCGATGGAACCCCTGCCGACCACGAGCATGAGGCCGGCGATTAAGCCGCTCGCGATCAAACATACTGGTATGATGTCGGTTGTTTTATTGAAGCGGATAAAATCGGCCAGTATGATAACCGTAAAGAATAAAATAAAGGTGCCAACCAATTCAGTGGATGCGATATTGCCAATAAACAAGAGATAAAAATGTACTATGATAGAAGGGTTGTCAAATAAGGAGGAATTATCCAGGGTAGGAGAGACGGCCTTATATACATTTATAGAGAAAAATAACAGGACTAAAAGGGCACAAAGAATAAATACGTAGAACGACACATCTATAAAAGCTTTTTTTCGATCGTGTAATATCCATATCAATATTATGGAAAACCAAATGGATAGTCCTTGGGCCGAAGAAAATGTTGTTATAAGGCAACATAGTATCATAGATAGAAGATAAATTATCGTTAAATATCTTTTTGTCCCATCTCTTTGGCAGAACGACTGGAATAATATACAGCCGAGTATGGTAAAACATAGCACAATAGCATAGCCCACCGAATTAGCCACTAAAAATATTTCCCACTGTCTAGGCGACAACAAAACTATACCAACGAGAAAGGGTATAAGTAGGCTCTTGGATATATTTTTATAGTAATATGATACGAGCGATAAGTAACCTACGATGTATAAAAGCATCGAAAAATACATAACGTAGGTTACGTTATAATTCGTAAATGAGGTTATCGTATAGATTACCAGCCTTAGGATAAAATCCAAATGCCCATAACCCAAAGAGGAAATGTCTTTTAGGGAAAACCCGCGAACGATAAAACTATAGGCCAGGTCTAGATCGTCGGCGTTTAGTACGTTTACGGCAAAGACTTTTATGTATGTGAGGGCTAAGGCCGTAAATAGGGCGGCCAGGGCAAAGTATGGGTATTTGGCGCGCATGGAAGATGTATTGGGCTCAGCTGTCGTACCGATATCGGCGTTGGTCATACGTTTAGCCTTTAAGGGACTACCCATCGTGGCGGAGAAAGACCGGCCGGGCCAGGACAGGCACGGGCCCGCGAGAAGTTTTTCGAGCAATGTTATAGCACAAAAACCCGGGAAAGGGGATAACTTCATCGGTCCGGATTGGGCCAACCCAACGGGCGGGTTGGGAAGTCGGGGGACCCGAAGGGGCGGTTTGGGAGGCCGGCCGGCTGGCTGGGATGGCTTGGCCGACGGCGGGAAGTTGCCCGCCCAAGGCGCCCCGAAGGGGTGGATTGGGCGGGGGTGGGAAAAGAACGCGATAAATAGTTTGATTTTTGGGCAATTTTTTTTTAGAATCATGCCTGGATTGGGCTTCATTGGCCCCGTCCCCCGAAAGAGTCCCAGACGCGGGAAGCGTTTTCCCCAAAGGCCCCGGAGGGGCCGCCAGAAAGGCCCCGGAAGGGCCGCCAGAACGGCACCGGAGGGGCCTGGGGCTTTTTCCTTCCCAGCCCTCCCGCCCCCCTTAATTTCGAGGCGCCCATGCCGGAATCATTACAGGTTTTATTCGCATCTTCCGAGGTCTCGCCGCTGGCCCAGACGGGCGGCTTGGCCGAGGTGGCCGGAAGCCTGCCCCAGGCCTTAGGGTCCCAAGGGCACCCGACCACGGTCATCATGCCCGCCTATCGCCAAACTTTGGCCAAATGGCGCTTTTCTGAGATCTACCCGGATCTGTCCGTGACCATGGGGGCCGAGGAAGTACCCTTTTCGGTCCTGACCGGCCCGTTGGGGCCGGACCCGGCCGGGGCCGGGAGTTGGCCGGACGGCCGGAAAGCTCTGTTGGTCAAGTGCGACCGCTATTTCGACCGGGAGGGCCTTTACGGGGACGGCAGCGCGGCCTTTCCCGACAACCACGAGCGCTTCGCCTTCTTTTCCAAGGCGGTCATGGAAACCATGAAGGCCATACCCGGCCAGTTCGACGTCGTGGTGGCCAACGACTGGCAGACGGCCCTTTTGATGCCCTATTTGGCCGAAAGCGGGCCCGGGGCCCCGGCCGGGGTTTTCATAATCCACAACCAGGGTTTTTTGGGCCTGGCCCCGCCCGAGGCCAGGGGCCTGATTGGCCTGCCGGAGTTTTATTACGGCCTGGAAGGGATGGAGTACTACGGCCAGCTAAGTTACCTCAAGGCCGGCATCGTCTACTCCAAGGCCGTGGTCACCGTCTCGCCCACCTACGCCCGGGAGATCCAGACCCCCGAGGGCGGAAACGGCCTGGACGGGGTCCTAAGGCTCCATTCCGGCAAGCTCTCCGGCATCGTCAACGGCGTGGATTACGTCAGCTGGAACCCGGCCGCCGATCGCTTCATCTCCCACGGCTACTCGGAGAAGAACTTTGCCGGGAAGGCCAAGTGCAAGGCCTCGGTAAAGGAGCAGCTAAAACTGGCCCCCTCCGACCGGCCCCTGTTCGCCATGGTCAGCCGCCTCACGGCCCAAAAGGGCATATCGCTGGTGGTCGAGGCCGGGCCGGAACTGTTTAAGCTGGGGATCGATTTGATCATACTGGGCACCGGCGAGCCCTGGTTCGAGGAACAGCTTAGAAACCTCATGGGCCGTTACCCGGATAACATGCGCCTGATACTGGCTTACGACAACAAACTGGCCCACCAAATCATCGCCGGATCCGACTTTACCCTGGTCCCTTCCATGTACGAGCCCTGCGGACTCATCCAACTCTACAGCCTCAGATACGGGACCATCCCCATCGTCCGGGCCATAGGCGGGCTTAACGACACCGTCCGCGACTACGCCGGCCAAAACCCCGACGGCCTTTGGGACAACGGTTTTAAGTTTAGCCAATTCCAGGCCCCGGCCCTGACCCGGGCCGTGCGCCGGGCCACCGAGCTGTACCGGACTCCGGACTTTAAGGCCATGGCCCTGGCCAACATGGCCGAGGACCACAGCTGGGAGAGCTCGGCCGCCGAATACGTCAAGGTTTTCCATAAAGCCCTGGGCCGTTAGCCCAGAGCCGGGCCCGGGGGTCTTGGTCCCGGGCGAAAGGAAGTCACGTTGTCCGGTTCACGCTATCTGGTAATCCACGGCCATTTCTACCAACCTCCCCGCGAAAACCCCGTCACCGGGTCGGTACCCGAACAACTCTCCGCCGCCCCCTACCACGACTGGAACGAAAGGGTCACCAGGGAGTGCTACGCCACCAACGCCCGGGCCAGGATCCACGGCCAAAACGGGCGCGTCTCCCGGCTATTGAACAACTACCAGCACATCAGTTTCAACGTCGGCCCGACCCTCATGGCTTGGCTGGCCGAAAACGATCCGGCCACGGCCGCTTTGATCGTCAAAGCCGACCAAGCCGGGGCCATCGGCCACAACGGCCACGGTCCGGCCATCGCCCAGGTTTTTAACCACGTCATCATGCCTTTGGCCAACCGCCGGGACAAGCTGACCCAGATCCTCTGGGGTCGGGAGTATTTCAAGAAAACCTTCGACCGGGCCCCCGAGGGCATGTGGCTGGCCGAGACGGCCGCCGACGTCGAAAGCCTCTCGCTCCTCTCCAAGGCCGGGATTAAGTACACCATACTGGCCCAGGGGCAAATCGACGCCATCCGCCCGGTGACCGAGGACCGCTCGGCCCCCTGGGAAAAAACCCTTTCCCCGGTCGATCCCAGGGAACCTTACCGGGTCTACTGGGGCCGCGGCCCCCATGACTACGTTAGCGCCTTCGTCTACGACGGCCCGGTCTCCCGGGCCGTGGCCTTTGAGAGCCTGCTTAGGGACGGGCAGAGCTTCCTCAGCCGCATAGAGGGGGCCTTCGGGGATCGGGAAAGCTCCGGCCTCCCGAGGCTGGTGAACCTGGCCACCGACGGGGAATCCTACGGCCATCACTTCCAGTTCGGGGAGATGGCCCTGGCCTGGGTCATCGACCAGCTGGAACGCATAAGGCCCAAAAGCGGCGACGCCATCAACGTTACCAATTACGGCGAGTTTTTGGCCAAGTACCCGCCCCGGATGGAGGCCCGCCTGGTCGAGAACTCCTCCTGGAGCTGCGCCCACGGGGTCGAGCGCTGGCGTTCCGACTGCGGCTGCCACACCGGCGGCCAAGCCGGCTGGAACCAAAAATGGCGCACCCCCCTGAGGGACGGCCTGAACTGGCTTAGGGACCACCTGTCGTTCATTTACGAGCGGACCCTGGCCGATCTGCTGACCGACCCTTGGGCGGCCCGCGACGCCTACGTGGACGTATTGGCCTCGGATTATGACCCTTCCGAGAAAGAGCGCTTCCTGGCCCAACAGGCCAAAAAAAGCCTCTCCAAGGCCGAGAGCCTGACCGTCTGGGAACAGATGGAGGCCCAGCTGATGGGCCAGTACATGTTCACCAGCTGCGGCTGGTTCTTTGACGATCTGACCGGGCTCGAGCCGGTCCAGAACCTGCGCTACGCCCACCGGGCCATAAACCTTACCGAAAAATACTGCGATCAGGATCTGGCCGAGGGCCTGGTCGCCTTCCTGCGCCAGGCCGAGCCCAACGATCCGGCCTACCGGACCGGCGAGGACGTCTGGGACAAACTCGTCCTCCCTCACCACCTATCCGAATCCCGCCTCTCGGCCCACTGGGCGGCGGCCAAGCTCATGGGGGCCACCGAGTCGCTGGGCCAATTTAAATACCAACGCTTTCTCGAGGCCGACGGCCAGTCGGCCGAACTGGATCTGGAACAATGCCGGGTGACCCTGGGCCGGGTGACCGTCTCCGACCCCCGCCTGGGCGAAAGCCCCAGAATCTGCCTGGCCCACTGCCCCATCGGGGGCGAGTCGCTCCGGGTGGCCGTTTTTCGGCCCCCGAACGGCCAGGGTCCCGGCCCCGGCCAAACCGCCGGTTCGGCCCCGGGCCATTCGTCGGGCCCATCGTCCCCGAAGGGGACGGACAACGAATTTCCGGCCTCCCGTTTCCTCTCCCGGGTGCGGGAAAACCCGGATCTCCTAAACGATCCGGCCGCCGTGGTTCGGGGCTTCGTCGACCCCGCCTTGGCCCCGGAGATCTTTGGGCTCGAGGATCTAAACCCCGGAGTCCGAAAGGCCATATTGACCGATCTGGTCGGGGATTTTTTCCGGGATCTCAAAGCCTACACGGAAAAGTCCTTTAACCTCTGCAGCGACATCCTGGTCAAATACAGCGACTCCCACAGCCGCCCGGACTGGCTGTCCCGTTTCGTCTTTAGGGTGGTGACCGAGGCCAAGGTGGCCTCATTTATCCAAAAGATGAAAAAGGGCGAAAAGATCAACCTCTCCAAACTGGCGGAACTGGCCAACGAAAAGGAAACCGCCGGCTCCTTCCAAAACGAGCCGGTGCTGACCCAGGCCGCCCAGGAGTACCTGGCCACCCTCCTGAACCTGGCCAAAACCCCCGGGGCCCGGCCCACGGCCATCCGGGAGGCCCTGGACTTCATCGCCTTTCTCAAGCAAAACCGCCTGCCGGTCGATTTTTGGGAGGCCCAAAACCTCTGGCACGCCCTGGTCATGGACGGCCAATTCTTGGGCGCCCTGGAACGGGAGCCCCGGCAAACCTTCCGGGATCTGGGCGAGGCCCTCAACTTCGAGTGGCCCACTTCCCCCTAAACCCCCCGGGCGGGGCCCTGGCGAGAAGCTGGCCCGGGCGATTTGGCCCGGGGGGCCTAAAGCCAGGGCTATTTGGCCAAAGGGGTCCTACCTCAACCCCTCACGCGGCCACCTTACGACCAAGCTGAATAAATTAGCCTACGAAAACGATTAATCTCAAATATTCATTGCAATCGACTCCAAATCGTTCTATAATCAAGGGAACTTAGCTTACGGTCGCAAGGAAGGCTTTGGCCTCCCGCCTCACGGCGCCCCAACCCAACCCGCGATTATACGGCCCGGTAGTTTTACGGACCACCGGTTACTATTGCCCGCCCCGCGGACGAGCGAACGTGCGTTTCGTGCGGACGAGCGTTACTAACGGCCGGGCCTTTTGGCGGCCAATATTTTGCCCGCCTTTCGTAAGCCAGTCCTTGTGACCAATAGACCTTGGTCCAAATTGTCCTTGGAACCGATAGCCTTTGGGACAAACGGTTTTCGGGCCCGGCCAGTCCTTGGGACCGGCCAGTCCTTGGAACCGATAGCCTTTGGGACAAACGGTTTTCGGGCCCGGCCAGTCTTTGGGACCGGCCAGTCCTTGGGACCGATGGCCCTTGGGACAGACAGTTTTCGGGCCCGGCCAGTCCTTGGGACCGGCCAGTCCTTTAGCCCTTGGGACAGACGGTTTTCGGGCCCGACCAGTCCTTGGGACCGGCCAGTCCTTGGAACCAATTGTCCCCGGGATATTTGGTTCTCGGGCCCGGTACCCCCCCGCGGCCGCCCGGCCCGGGGTTAACGCCATAACGCGACCCCAATAACGCTATGCCCCCGACTCAGACCCCAGCGCAAACCCTTAAGCGATCCCGGACCCGGGTCCGTTCCCATGGCCAAGTATTGGGCCATGTTTGGGGCCAAATTTTGGGCTATGGTGGCGGGCGGGGCTTTGGCGCTTTGGGGGACCGGGGTTGACCGGCCGGTCCGGGCCAGCCGGGTTGGGGCAAAAGGATTGGGCTGATTGGACAAACAAATAACCCCGGACCGGATGGCCCGGGTAAAAAATTGAAATATATCGAGCCGACCGCGCCTGACAAAATCGGAGGGGATCATGTCAATTAAGGCCAAACTCTACCTAATCATGTTTTTTCTCATCGCCGTGGCCCTCGCCATCAGCGCCGTGGCCGTGCGTGCCATCGTTTCCCAAAACGAGAGCATGGTGATCGGGTTTGAGTCGTCCAAGCACGTGAGCGATCTCTTTAAGCTGAGCCTGGCCATAGAAAACGAGTCCATCTCCATCAGGGACATACTACTTTTGAACGACACGGCCACAAAAAAAGCACTCAAGGATGGTATGGACAAGGCCATAGCCGAGGAGATCGAGCCGCTCCTCAAGTCCATCGTCCCGGACGAAACGGAGAAAAACTCCTGGAACGAGATACTTCAGACCTGGGACAAGCACAAGGCCCTGATGTCCGAAATATACGCCGACAGCGCCGACAACACCAGCTACTACGCCAAGGTCATGTCCATTAACCACAGCCTGGACTATTGGCTCAGCTACGAGCCGTCGCTTAGGCGCGTCTCCGAGGAGGCCAGGGAGTACCACACCACCCAAGGCGACCAGCTGACCATACTGTGCCTGGACACCATAGCCTACATCCGGGGGCTGCAGCTCTACGAAAAGCTGGCCGTCATGGCCCTAAACGTCGGCGACCGGGACAAGTTCGGACAATTGGCCAGGTCCAACATGGCCAACGTCACCAAAAACTTAAACGCCATCGAAAGGCTGGTCACCAACCCCACCGTGTCCGACGATCAACTCAAAGCCTTTAACGCCGAGTTTTCCGCCGCCGGCAAAAACAAGATCCAGTTCCTCGAGGAAGGCAACCTCACCTACACCACCACCAAATTCACCCTGCCGCCGGAGTTCCCGAACCCCTTCATGGCCGTGCCCGCCCAAGTCTACTGGGACACCATTAAACCCATGCGGGGCGGCGGCACCGAGATCATGAACAAAATAATGGCCTTAACCGAGGCCGACACCAACCTTATCGCCTACACCAAACTGGTCGAGGAGGTCAGGCCCATGAGGGAGTTCGAAAGCTCCCGCATAAACGATCTGGTTAACCAAAGCCTGGCCACCTTCTCCAAGAACGTGGCCGCCGTGGAGTCCGGCTACCGCCGCAATCTTATAATCATGGTCTCGGTCATGGGCCTGGGCCTGATACTGGGCCTTATCTTCACCATCGTCTTCATCCAGCACCTGAACCGCTCGCTGATCAAACTGGATCAGGATCTGGTCGAGCGCTCGCGCCAGGTCAAGCTCTTGGCCGACCAGCTGACCCAAAACTCCACCGCCTTGGCCGACGGGGCCTTCAAGAGCTCGGAGAGCCTGCAGGAAACCAGCTCGGCCCTGGAGCAGCTCTCCTCCATGACCAAACGCAACGCCAGCAATTCCTTCGAGGCCGATCAGCTCATGCAGCTGGCCAGCGAGTCGGTCATTCGGGCCCAGACTTCCATGGACAACGTCATCGAGGCCATGGGCGAGATCTCTTCCTCCGGGAGCGAGATTGGCAAGATCATAAAATCCATCGACGACATCGCCTTCCAGACCAACCTTCTGGCCCTTAACGCCGCCGTCGAGGCGGCCCGGGCCGGCGAGGCCGGGGCCGGCTTTGCCGTGGTGGCCGAGGAGGTCCGCAACTTGGCCTCCCGCAGCGCCGACGCCGCCAAGAACACGGCCAACCTCATCGAAAACACCACCCGCAACATCAATTCCGGCTCCCAGATGGTAAACTTTACCGCCGAAAACTTCCGGGTAGTGACCGACCACTCCAACAAAGTGGCCCAGCTCATCGGCGAGGTGGCCGAGGCCTCCAAGGAACAGTCCCAGGGCATAGAACAAATCTCCAAGGCCGTCAACAACCTCGACCGGGTCACCCAGGCCAACGCCGCCTCGGCCCAGGAATCCTCCCACATCGCCAACACCTTGGGGGCCGAGGAAGTCAAACTGGTCGGGACCATCGGCGAGATTAACGCCCTGATCAGCGGCGGCCAGGCCCCCGGCGAAAATTATGCCACCTACGAGGCCCTCCCGGAAAAATAATCCCCCCAGTAGGCCCATCGGCCCACAGCCCGGGGCCCCCAGGCCCCTTGACTCCCGGGGGCCCTTGACTCCCGGAGTTTCCCGCTTACCCGCCTCCCGACCGCCCGGATCGACCCGGTTCGGCCGGGTTATTTTTCGCCACCACTCCCAACGCCAAACGCCGCCCGAAGGCGGCGTTTGGCGTTTTGCTTTGATTTGGCCCGGGGGCGCGGGGACACCCCCGGGCGGCCGGACTGGGGTGCGGGGACACCCTTATGGCGACCCTAAGGGGCCGCTGTCCGGACTCAGTTGACGTTCAACGTGTAGTAGATGGTTTGGCCGCCCCGCTGCACCCACAGAAGGAGCGGGCTGTCTTTGGGGTGTTGCCTCAGGGCTTGGTTATAGTCCGCTACCGTCTTAACCGGGCGGCGGTCGATCTCCAATATGACGTCCTGGGGCTGGATGCCCACCTCGGCGGCCAAGGAATCGGCGGCCACGCCCTCGACCAGAAGGCCCGCGCCCTCGCTAACGTTAAGCCTGGAGCGGATCTCCGGGGTCATTTCGCGCAAAGTCAGGCCCAGATCGATGCCGCCGGCCGGACCGGCGGTCTCGGTCCCGGGTTGGCTGTCGTCTTCCAGGCGGCCCACGTTAATCTTGAGGGTCACCCGCTTGCGGTCCCTTACGACCACCACGTTCACGTCTTTGCCGATGGGGGTGTCGGCCACCACCGCCGTCAATTCTTGAAACTGATTGATGGGCTTGCCGTCAAACTCGACGATGATGTCGCCGTGCCTGACCCCGCCCTGCTGGGCCGGGCTACCTTCGGTAACGCTGGCCACCAAAGCCCCCTGGCTCTCTTCCACGCCAAAGCCCTTGGCCACGTCCTCGGTAACTTGCTGGATGATGACCCCGATCCAGCCCCGGTCGACCCGGCCGCTGGTCTTGAGCTGGTCGACGATTTTTATGGCCACGTTACTGGGGATGGCAAAGCCTATGCCGTTGCCGCCGGCGATGATGATGGTGTTGATGCCCACCACCTCGCCGTAGAGGTTCAAGAGGGGCCCGCCGGAGTTGCCGGGGTTGATGGAAGCGTCGGTCTGCAGGAAGTCGTCATAGGGCCCCACCCCTATGGTCCGGCCCCGGGCCGAGAGGATGCCGGCCGTGACCGTGTGCTCCAGCCCGAAGGGGTTGCCGATGGCCACCAGCCAGTCGCCGATGCTGATCAGATCCGAGTTGCCCATCTTGACGAAAGGATAGGTCCCGGCGGTGGTCAGCTTAATCAGGGCCAGATCGGTCTTGGGGTCCCGACCGATGATCTCGGCGGAGATTTCCCGACCGTCGTCGAGCTTAACCTTGATGTCGTCCGCGCCCTCGACCACGTGGTTGTTGGTGATGATATAACCCTGGGGATCGAATATGAAGCCCGATCCCAGCGCCCTTTCCTTGTACTCCCGGGGCGGGGGCACGGGGAAGCCAAAAAACTCCTCCATGAAGTCGTCGGGCATGCCCCTGAAGCCCCGGGGAACGTTTCTGCGGAAACGGTTGCCGAACTCGTTTCTGACAACCTTAACCGTGAAGATGTTGACCACGGCCGGGCTGGCCTTGTCCACCACCGGGGCCACCGAGGGCAAACCCACCAACCTTTCGCCGGTCGGGGCGGCCGGGGGCGCGGCCACCGGCGGGGCCGGGGCGGCCGGTTCCACCGGGGCGGCGGAGGGGACGGTGGCCGGTGCCCCCGAATCCTGGGCCGAGGCCGAAAACCCGGCCCAGGCCAAGGCGCCCAGGGCCAAGGCCAAGGCCACAAACAATGGAGCGGAAAATCTCTTTGACATGTCAGAGTCCTTTCACAGAGTTAGCTCTAAGAAGTTTTGTATTAGTTCTTAGGTTTAACCGGAAACTAAAGTGGTTCATATAAATTGCCCAAAAATATGAAATTACTTCTTATTGTTTCTCTGTTCCTCAAAACGAAAGAAAGAACGATATACCCCACAAAAAACCTATACCAAAGCCGCCACCCTTCCGTACCTTTTGCCCAAAAGATTCCGAAAAGATAGGACCCTATCGGCAACTCTTGTCCCAAACCAACCCAAAAGTGGCTTGGTTTTGGGCCGTCGGACGGCCCCAAACCAAACCCGCGCGGTACAAAGGTCGGTCCAAAGTTGGCCCAAAATCGCGCCAGAGGGCCAGCCCAAGGCGCGCCTTGGGGTGCCCCAAGCCAACGAACAAATTTACTTTTTTATAAGGGTTACGTATTTGATACGCAAATCGTACAGGAGAGTCTTAAGAAGTTGATCCTCTGTTTCGTCCAAATTGCCCCTGGTCTTCTCTTCCAGGACTCCCAGCATATCGATGGTATGCTTGGCCTGCGGCAAGTCCACCCGCGGGGGCTCTCCGGCCTCCGGGACGTGCTCGCCCAAGCTAATCATCACCGAGGTGGCCAGGGCCAAAACCAGGGTCGAAAAGGTCGGGGTCAGACTGCCCAAGCCGACCGACTCGCGATTGGCTTTCGCCGCCTCGGACCCGGCCGCCGACCCGGCCGCCGACCCGTCGACGATTTGCTCGCCGAACTGGCTTCCGGCCCGGTTTTCGGCCGCTTGACGGT
>JAIRNQ010000217.1 GCA_031257955.1 Deltaproteobacteria bacterium
CCTGGTCCCCCGTCCCCTTTGCCCATAATGGAGTATTGCGGGCGCTTCGTGCATCTCTAGGCCCACACCGTGTCCGGTAAAATCGCGGACCACCGAATAGCCCATAGATTCGACAAATGCTTGTATGGCCTGGCCGATGTCGCCAAGCCTGGCTCCGTCCCTGGCCTCGGCCATGCCCAGCCTAAGGGCTTCCTCGGCGGCCTCGGTCAGCCTTCTGGCCCTTTGGCTGGCCTTTCCGACCAGAAAGGTTCGGGCGGCGTCGCCATAATAACCGTCCAGGATCACGGTCGTGTCCACGGTGACCAGATCCCCGTCCAGTATCTTTCTCGGGCCGGGAATGCCGTGGACTACCTCCTCGTTTACCGAAACGCGACAGGCGGCTGGGAAGGGCGGAAAGGACCCACTTTCGGTGTAGTTTAAATTGGCCGGGAGGCCCCCGTTGGAAACGATGTAGTCGCCGACCAGTTTATCCAGGTCTCCGGTGGTAAGCCCCGGCTTTAAACTCTGGCCGGCCAGTTCCAAGGCCCTGGCCACCAGTCGGCAGCTTTTCCGGATCTTTTCGATCTGCTGGGCGCTTTTAAGATAAACCATCCGGGTCTCCCCTATCCAAACTTATCGGCCCCGCGGGCAAATTCCATTAGGCCGCCGGACCAGCCCGGGCCCGGGCCAGCCTGGGCCCGTTAGTCTGACAGGGTCAGCACGTCGGCCCCGTCGGCGGTGACGGCCATGGTGTGCTCAAACTGGGCCGAGAGTTTACCGTCCGCGGTCACTGCCGTCCAGCCGTCGCTTAATACTTTCACGTCGTAGACGCCCTCGTTAATCATGGGCTCGATCGTAAAGACCATGCCGCTTTTGAGCCGCATCCCCGTACCTTTTTTCCCGTGGTGGGGAACGGCCGGTTCCTCGTGAAACTTAAGTCCCACCCCGTGGCCGACGAAATACCTCACCACCGAAAAGCCCTTGGATTCCACGTGGGTCTGGATGGCGTCCCCGATGTCCCCGAGCCTGGTCCCGTTTTTGACCACGGCGATGGCCAGACGCAAGGATTCTTCGGTGGCCTCGGTCAGGCGGCGGGCCACCTCCGGGGCTTGGCCCACCAGAAAGGTCCGGGCCGTGTCACCATAATAACCGTCCAGAATGGCGGTTACGTCAACGGACACCAGATCCCCGTCTTTGATGACCCTGGGGCCGGGGATGCCGTGTACCACCACTTCGTTTATGGATATGCAGCTGCTGGCCGGGAAGGGGATGGTCCCTCTGGAACCCTTGTAGCCCAAGGTCGCCGGGATACCGCCGTTGGCGGTGATGTAGTCGTGAACCAGCTTGTCCAGATACTCGGTGGTCACGCCGGGTTTTAACCGTTCGGCCACCAAATCCAAGGCCCTTGAGGCCAACCGGCCACTTCTGCGGATCCCTTCGATTTGTTGGGCGTTTTTGATGTAAATCACGTTTTTGCTTTTCCTCATCCCTCGCCCAAGGTCCAGGTCCCCAAAGGGGCTTTGGCGCTTGGCCCCAAAATCGTGTCGATAGCCTTGGCCAAATCGGCTAAACCCCAGGGGCAGTTTAATAGGCCGCCTGGGGCCTGACGGAGTAGACTAGGCGGGTGGCGGTCACGCCCTTGGGTTTTTTGGCCATGGCCATGAACTCAAAGGTGCCCGTGCCCCCGTCTTTGATGTAGGTGGGCCTGACGTAGCTGTCGCCTTGCGCGAAGGGTTTGCCGTTTTGATCGTAGAGCATGACCACGATAGCCGCCCCGTTGATGGGGGCCCCGGATTGGTTAACCACCGTTCCCATGATGTTGACGTGGTTGTTGGCGTTTATGTAGTACCACGAATAATTGGTAACCGCGACGTTCATGCTGTTGGCGCTCATTTCGGCCACGTCGGCGGTGATGGGTTCCTGTTTTTCGTCGGGCATGCCCATGGAGACACAACCGCCCAAGGCGGCGGCCATCAGGACGGCCAAAGCCAGAAAAGCCGCCCGTTTAAGGACTTTAAAAGTTATCGGCGCGTTCATGGGCCCCCGCTTGGGCCGCCGAGGCGGCCAAAAATTGGCCAAAAGAAATTCCGCGCGCGGGGGGCCAGCCTCGGCGCCGGTAAGCGTCACGAAAAATCTAGGCTAAAAACACGACATAACAACATTAGAGCGTGAATTAAGGTGACACTTATAACACAGATGATATTATAACCCAGCGTCACTTGACTTTCAAGGCGAAAACCCGTCCAATTCCGGGACGGAGGGTCGGAAGCCACAAGGATTGGCAAAAACTTGTTTAATTTTATCGAGCGTAATCGCCTAGTTATCCGCTGGGACTTGCCCAAAAACGCATTTGTGGGCTATAATACGTGGATCGTTATTTTTTCGAGGAGTAAGCATGACCGAAACCCTTGGCCTTGAGAAACTTGAGCCCGATTTTGACAAATCCGGCGGACTGGTCCCGGCCGTGGCCCAGGACGCCAAAACCGGCGAGATATTGATGCTGGCCTATATGAACCGCGAGTCCTACCGCAAGACCCTGGAGACCGGCCAGGTCCATTACTGGAGCCGTTCCCGTCAGGAGCTTTGGAATAAGGGCGGCGGCTCGGGCCACGTCCAGATTGTGAAAGAATTATACTTGGACTGCGATCAAGACGCCGTGGTGGTTAAGATCGAACAGGTGGGCGGGGTGGCTTGCCACACCGGGAAAAGGTCCTGCTTCCACTTCAAACACGTTTCGGGGGACGACTATGAAGTCCTCTCCCAATAACCCCCCCGCCGGCAAAGCCGCCGGTAAAAGCGCCGCCGGCGAGACCGTTGGCCGGGCCGCCGCCAAAGCCGCCCCCAAGGACACCGCCAAAGCCGTCGGCCAGGCCGCCGCCAAAACCGCCCCCAAGGACACCGCCAAAGCCGTCGGCCAGGCCGCTCCCCCCAAAAACCCGGCTGGCAAAACCCCCAAAGCCGCCTCGACCAGAGACGAGACCCAGGGCGTTTTGAAGCTGGGCCTACCCAAGGGCTCCCTGGAACAGTACACCCTAGGCCTCTTTGCCCGCTCGGGCTGGCGGATCAACATCGGCTCGCGGAACTACTTCCCGGGCATAGACGATCCCGAGATCGAGTGTACCTTGTCCCGCTCCCAGGAGATGAGCCGTTACGTTGAGCAAGGCGTGCTTGACTGCGGCTTGGCCGGTAAAGACTGGCGCTTGGAGAACGAAAGCGACGTGGCGGTGGTGGCCGACCTTATCTATTCCAAGGCTACCCCCACCTCGGCCCGCTGGGTGCTGGCCGTGGCCGGCGACGGGCCCTATCGGACGGCCAAGGATTTGGTAGGCAAGACCGTGGCCACCGAGCTTCCTGGGGTAACCAAGCGCTGGTTCGAGGATCGGGGCATCGAAGTCAAAGTGGAGTTTTCCTGGGGGGCCACCGAGGCCAAAGTCGTCTCCGGCTTGGCCGACGCCATCGTCGAGGTGACCGAGACCGGCAGCACCATCCGGGCCCACGGACTGAAGATCATCGACGACATTTTGGTAACCCACACCGAGTTAATCGCCAACTATAAGGCCCTGGCCGACCCCTTCAAGAGAGCCAAGATCGACCAACTGGCCCTTCTCCTCAAGGGGGCCCTGGACGCCGAGGGTTTGGTTGGCCTGAAGATGAACGTAAGGGAAGAGGACGTGGAAAAAGTGGTCCGGCATCTGCCCAGCCTCAACGCCCCAACCATCGCCCATCTTTACAAGAGCTCATGGCTGAGCGTGGAAACGGTCGTTTCCTCCAAGGTTGTCAGGGAGCTAATCCCGCTTTTGATTGAAAACGGGGCTGAGGGAATAATCGAATACCCCCTCAATAAAGTGATTTAATTTCCATCCCGCATCCCCCCGGCCCGGTTGGTGGGCCGGTCGGGCCCCAAAAACCAAGCGGGAGCGGAAGAGTCTATCCCTTCCCATTCGGAGGTAAACCCCATGGGCCGCCATTTGAACCTGACGCTTAGACTTTTGTCGCTGGCCTTGGCCTGTCTGGCCGGCCTATCGGTGGCCGTTGGCTGCGGAGGGGGCGAGCCCCGGCCCCGCCCCGCCCCGAAGAACGACCCTACCGTGGCCAGCCCCAAGCAGCAGATGGAAGGCCACATAAACCTGGGCCGAATACTACTGATGCAAAACGATCTTCCGGGGGCCCTGTCGGAACTCTCCAAGGCCGAACAGATAGACCCCAATAACATGGATGTTTTGACCTATCTGGGACTGACCTACTACAGCCGCCAGGACTACGAGAAGGCCATCGACTATTACGTCAGGGCCTTGGCCCAGGACCCCACCAAAACCGACATACACAACAACTTGGGCCTGGTCTACATGGAACTCAAACAGTTCCCGGAGGCCAAGCGGGAATTCGAGTATTGCCTAACCGACACCACCTACGCCCGCCCTTGGCTACCCCAGTTAAACCTGGGGGCCATTGAGCAAATACAGGGAAACTTAAAAGAGGCCGAAGAGATCTATCGCAAGATAGTGACCTTGACCCCCCAGTACGCTCCCCCTTACTATCGGCTGGCCCAGATCATCTTCGGACGGGGCGAAACCCGCGAGGCCATCGATTACCTAAAGAACGCCGTAAGGCTTGATCCCAGCTACGCCGACGCCTACTTCCTCCTGGGCGAGGCCTACGAAAAAATAGGCAACAAAGACGAAGCCGCCGAATCCTACGGCCAAGTGGTGGTTTTGTCGCCCAATACCACCCGGGCCATCGAGGCCCAGCGCCGGGCCAGGCGGGTTCTGGGTTTCGAATGACCGCCGCTCGGCCGTTCAAAACTGCCATGACTAATTGCCCCGACTAGCGCCCCATCGCCTCGAGTGCCCCCGAAGGGCCCACCGCCTCGGCGGGCCGCGACGAATTAAATCCAACGCCAAGGAACGGACTATCTTTAGATGCCGACGCTTCCAAACGATTTTGAATTTGCCCACCGGGCCCTAAACGTAACGCCCTTCATGGTCATGGAGGTCATGGACGCCGCCCAGAAGCTCGAGAGGGCCGGCCGGTCGATTATCCACATGGAGGTTGGCGAGCCCGATTTCCGTACCCCGGAGATAATCGTCCAGGCCATGGTCGAGGCCTTGGCCAACGGGGCTTTCAAGTACGGCCACTCCCAGGGCGACCCGGACCTCCGGGAAGCCCTTAGCTGGCACTATAAGGCTCGCTATGGGGTGGACGTCCACCCGGATCGTTTTTTGATTTGCCCGGGCACCTCTACGGGCCTATTGCTTTTGTTCGGGGCCCTGCTGGAACCCGGTAACGGCGTCCTGGCCGCCAATCCTTCCTACTCTTGCTATCCCAACCTCATCCGTTTCTTTGGGGCCCGCCCAGTCTTTTGCCCGGTCCGGGAGAGCGAGGGCTTCAGGATGGTACCGGCCGAGATCAAAGAATGCTTGGACCCCTCGGTTAAGGCCATTTTGATCAACTCCCCGGCCAACCCCACCGGGGCCGTCCTGGGCGCCGAGAGGCTACGGGGCTTGGCCGAACTGGATCGGCTGATTGTATCCGACGAGATTTATCACGGCCTGAGCTATCTGCCCGAGCGGGATCACACCATATTGGAATACACCGACCGGGCCGTGGTGGTGGGCGGCTTTTCCAAGGCCTTCGCCATGACCGGCTGGCGGATCGGTTATTTGATCCTTCCCCCGAAGATGGTCAGGCCAGTTCTCAGCATGTCCCAAAATTTCGTCATTTCCACCAACGCCGCCGTCCAAAAGGCGGCGGCGGTGGCTTTGAGGGAAGCCTGGCCCGAGGTTTTAAAGATGCGCGCCGTCTACGATCGTCGCCGCCGACGCCTCATCGACGGCCTAAGATCTTTGGGACTGGGCATCATGAGCGATCCGGCCGGGGCCTTTTACGTCTTGGCCCGGGCCGACCACCTAAACCCCGATTCCAAGGCCATGGTTTTTGAGATCCTCGAGGAGGTAGGGGTGGGCCTGACCCCGGGCATAGAGTTTGGGACCGGCGCCGAAGGGTTCCTGCGCTTTTCCTACGCCACTTCCGAAGATAACATCGTCGAGGGCCTAAAGCGCCTGGGCGCATTCATCTCCTCCCGCTCCCCCGGACCGGCTTAACGGCCGAGGCCCGGGAAAGCCACCCCCGATCCACCAACCATGGCAAAGTCCCCTTCTCCCGGCCAGCGCCCGGGCGAGCGCCAAGCCGGCCAGAGCCAAACCGGCCCCCTTTCCCCGCCGGCCCTGGAGGCCAAGTTCCTCGTCTCGGCCACCGAACCCGCCCACTTCCCCGAACCTAACGGCCTTGAGGTCATCATGATGGGCCGCTCCAATTGCGGCAAATCGACCCTAATCAACCGCTGGCTGGGGCGCAAGTCCCTGGCCAAGACCTCGGCCACTCCCGGCCGCACCCGGCTCCTCAATTTCTTCTCCGTGGTCTGGGCCCCCGGCTTTGCCCCCATGACCGTGGTCGATTTGCCCGGCTACGGCTACGCCGCCGCCCCCAAGGCCATGGTCCGGAGCTGGGAAGCCATGGTCGGCGACTACCTCACCGCCCCCCGGCCCAACCGCCTGGGTTTGATCCTCCTTGACATCCGCCGGGCCCCGGCCAGGGAGGAAAAAGATCTCTCCCGCTGGCTGGCTTCCCTCGACATCCCCCACCAAATCGTGGCCACCAAAGCCGACAAAATCTCCCGCTCCCGCCAATCCGTCGCCCTGGCCCTCCTGGCCAAGGAACTGGGCGGCCTGGGGCCACCCCTAGCCTTCTCGGCCACCTCCGGCCAGGGACGTGAGGAACTGATCGCCTTGGTTAACGCCCGCCAGACCCCACCCGAACCGACCCCGGACACCGACTCTGAGGCGACCGAAAGCCAGCCGGACGCCGACCAGCCGAAGTAGGCCTGGGGTAAAGCGACCGACCAAGGCGACCGACCGGTCCCGCCGGTTCCCTTTCCCAGATTGTCCGAGTTCTCGGTTAACCTGGGCTAAAGATTGGCGAAAACGGATCGGAAAGACCACGGCAAATTTCGCACCAAAAATGACCATAAATGCCACAGCTTAAAACATTTTGACGCTGTCGCCCAGCGTCGCCAATAGATATGTATGCGTTCACGGGAAGGCGGGGAGGCTACCCAGGACTCACTTCAAATATTGTGAATAATCGATCTTAGCCATAATTTAACTCCAGCGATACCATATTTAACGGCACCGGAGAAAATTTTAATTAATTGATTTTTTGCGGAGATTTTCAATTTACAATTACGGAGGCAAAGGGGGCCACTCAACCATTCCCCTTCCTTCACCGCTGCTAGCCGCGCTCGGCGGGCGTTTCCATGTACGGCTGACATGGAAGTAATCGCGCCCCAAACGGCCCATGTCCTTTACGACGATCTGCCCGATCCCCTATGTTGCCGGCCCCTACCTAAGCTCTCATCTCCCGTGAATCGGGCGTTTTAAGTGTGCCCCGTTGATCCCATCGTCCAGCCAGTGTTTGTCCTCAGATAACTATCATTCCTGTCTTGCCTTCACATCTTCGGGGGTGCGTTTGACTGATTCTAGACGACATTTATGACCCTTTATAGAACGTTTTGGTTCAGCCCGATGACCGCCGCTCCCCTCCATTCAAACCATTTGACAGAGAGAGATTTTATAACGCGACCTGTCCGGCTAATGGGGTATAATATTGTAACGTGAATTGGGAGGTAAATAATCATGGATCTAGAAAAGGGCCGGCAACCGGCATTCCGACTTTCAGAGATGTGATAAAACTCAACGGATTTACGTGGACAAGACGCCGTATCTAGCCCAAATGATAGAAGATGTCCCCAAGACTTGTTTTCTGGCTCGTCCAAGGCGGTTAGGCAAATCCCTGACCGTTTCCACCTTTGAAACCATATTTTCAGGCCAGAAGGAGCTTTTCAAAGGCCTGGCCATAGAAAACAGGCTTGGGGAGGAAACGTTCGCCCCGAGGCCCGCCATTCCCCTGGACATGAGTAATGTCGACTCGGACGAGGTCCCGGGTTACTTTAAAAAAACTTTGGCGCGGCGAATCCATGAGATCGCGCTCACTCTTGAGATCCGATTACGTCCTAAAATCCGGAGGCCAGGTATGGGTTAATGAGCTAAAAGTTTCCCATGACGACGGGGACGACTCTGACCTGGCAAATACGGCCTTAAACCAAGCCAAAAACAAGCGTTATGGCGCCGGGTACGATAATCCCGTTCTATTGGGTCTGTCTATAAACGATAAGACCAGAGAGATTAAGGCCTGGAAGTGCGAGGGCGGGCCGGCCGACGGGCCGGAACCAATCCCGGTGCCGGCGATGGCGCCAAAACCCAAGACGCCGAAGAAATCGGCCAAGAATGTTATGGAAAACGATGACGGGGAAGACGATAATTCTGGGCCCCGGATGGGTTAGCGCCCTGGAGTGCCCTTACGCACGGAATATGGCACGAAATGTGACAGACGGTATCTTCGGGGTTCCCAGCCTTACGCGTTTTGTGGGCCATACAATGTTACCGCTCTCGGGTTCAAAGCGAAATAATTTCACCCCTTGCCCTGTGTGAGTAAACAAGGCCCTCGTTTCTCTTGGCGCCTCCCCTGCCGACCCGTCTTTCTTAGGGCATGTTTTTTCCGTTTTCTCAACGCCGCTAAATAATAGCCTTTACGTTCGACGCTTTTAGGTAAACCAGCCGCTGTCCGCTTTACCGGACCCTCCTTTCCATCATTTCCATCATTATGGTTCCATTGGACAGCCTGCGTAATTGTTTTGACTCAGTTGTCGATCGGTAATATGATACAAACTATCAACCAGGGAGGCAAATTACCATGGCCATTACCGGAAGGCCGGCAACCGACATTCAAACGTTTGAGGATATAATTAGGGGCGGCTTGATTTACGTGGATAAGACGGCTTTTCTGGCAAAAATGCTGGACACGGGTATAAAAACTTGGTTTTTGGCCCGCCCGAGGCGTTTCGGTAAATCCCTGACCGTTACCACCTTTAAAGCTATATTTTCAGGCAAGAAGGAGCTTTTCAAAGACATGGCCATAGAAAAAAGGCTTGGGGAGGAAAAGTTCGCCTCGAGGCCCGTCATTCACCTGGACATGAGCAAAGTCGAATCGGGCGAGGGCCCTGACAACTTTAAAAAATCTTTGTCGCAGCGAATCCATGAGATCGCGCTCAATCTTGAGATCGACCTTCCTTTGGATCTCAGTCCAAGCGATACGCTATCCAGCTTAATTTTCCGGATTTTTTGGCGAGATCGCCTTCAGGCTGCCGTTCTCATAGACGAGTACGATGCCCCAATTACGAATCTTATCGATAAGCCAAGCGAGGCTGAAAAGGTACGCGCGCTGCTTCACGGGTTTTTCAAGCAGCTCAAAGCCAATGATAAGTATTTGTCATTCGTTTTCGTCACGGGTATCACCAAATACCTTCAAGGAGGCCCATATTCGGGTTTCAACAACCACACCGATATCTCGCTAAACCCAAAATACGCCACCTTGACAGGTTTTACCCACGAGGAAATCAAGTCCTACTACGGAAGGCAAATTAAAGAGGTAGCCGAAACCCTAAAAGTGACCGAAAAAAAATTATTGGATGAAATGAAAAATTACTACAACGGCTTTTGCTTTGACGGAAAAACCCTTGTCTACAACCCCTTTTCCACCGCACAGTTCTTTAAGGCAAAAAC
>JAIRNQ010000297.1 GCA_031257955.1 Deltaproteobacteria bacterium
TTTCGCCCCCAGCGGCGACCCTCACCGCCACAAGTTTCACCACCAGCTTGGCCTCCAACTTCGCCACCGTTTCGCCCCCAGCGGCGACCCTCACCGCCACAAGTTTCACTCCCAGCTTGGCCCGGCCTAGAAGACGAAGCGCCCACGGGTTAGTTTTGTCCTGTCGCGGCAAGAATTTAGTGGGAACGGGAGGGGAGGGTGAATAACCCGGCCGAAAAGAAATCAATCCAGCGGAAGACTAGTCCCATCGGGGGCTTGGGATAATTCGCGGTTTTGTCGGCTCAAACGCCGGTTTTTTTATTCGGCCCCTTCTCGTCTAAATTCCCAATCGCCATCGGCCGCGAAAGGCCCAGGCCTTATCTATCGCAAGTATCTAACCATTGAAATGGTTATTTTCCGTACGAGACAAAACGAAACTTGGATTTTTGCTTGACAACAATACGAATTGATGTCAAACTGATCATCACCTCAGAATCTTGATCATTTTCAAGCCGACTGGTAGTTTTTCATCTTCAGTCCAGGTGTTATATTTCCGAAGGTTTAAAACCTTTTCGGTAATCTATTTGTTTTGTCTATTATTGCTGATACTTTAGGTAACGACAATTCAAATAACAGTTATAATTATTTTATTGATAATTTTATACTAGATATTAATGAATCATATACAATATTTATACTATTTATTTGTCTTTAAATAAAATTTAACCACAGAGGCCTAGCCCTACGACATCTAGCTGGGCCAACCAAGGGCTGGGCCATAATTATCGCTTCAAGCGATCGGAAGGGTTAACCGTTAACTCCTGCCAACCACTGGCCTTTTTTTTATTCGCGAGGTTTATAATCGATGCGACATCTTGTCTTACCACTATCGTTAATTTTTCTGGGCGTTCTTGTTTTTGGGTCGCCAGGGGCTTGGGCCCAGGGAGGCACTTTGCCTCGGGTAATGGTTTCCGACACCGCCGGTGGTTATACCCCGGATGCCCGGAAAGCCAGCGCTTTCGTCCAAATTATCGATCGTCAAACCATAGAAGCCTCTCCGGCCGAAAACCTTACCGATCTTCTTCACGAAAGGGGCATCGCCGGCTTTAATCACACCACGCCTTGGGAAGCTTCAATTACTTTTTTGCGCGGAAATAGCGTCAATAGCCAGGATTCGGAAGCCAATAGCCAGCTATTGTTCTTAATCGACGGTCGCCGTTCCGGGGTGGCCAACGCCAACCAACTGGGTTTGGCCAATATCGACCACATTGAAATAATCCGCGGTCCCGAGATGTATAAATACGCCGCCTCTTCCCATGGCGGGGTAGTTAACATCATTACCAAGCGCGGCGGGGGCAAACCGCTGGAGGCAAAGATCGAGGGCAAATACGGCAGTTGGGACACTTATGGCGGCCAGCTGACCTTAAACGGACGCTATGACGCCTTTGACTATTACTTTACCTATGGCCATTCAGACATGGACGCCGATTACAAGGACGGGCGGCAAACCACCGTTATCAATACCTCTTATGATGGCATCGATAACATGAGCTTAAACTTGGGCTACACCTTCTCCGAAAACCACCGCCTGGGTCTCGTCGGTTATGTGTATAACCTCGACAATGCCTATAAGCCTTTGTCTTATGTCCCGGGTACCCCAAGGGCCCCCAGCCGAGGCGAAGTGGACCGTAAGACTTGGATGTATCACTTAACTTATGAGGGTGGGGACGGGGACCGCCTTTCTTGGCAAGCCAGCGTGGGTACCAGCCACGACGAGTTCGCCATGCTCTATTACGTCACGCCCTTTTTCCCGTATACCCAATCGACCGACACTTTTTTGGCCAGGGGCAGCGTCAGTTACGCGAGCGAATTGTTTGACCTTGATTTTGGGTTGGATTACACAAGATACGCCCTGAAAAACGGGGGCCCAGACGAAAGGGTCGGGGCAACCATTTACGACGGCTTTAACCGCCATCCCACCAGTACCACGACCGATTTTGGGGTATACCTCATCGGCACCCTAAAACTATTGGACAATAACCTTAATCTTACCGGGGGACTTCGTTACGACCGCTGGGACGTCTGGGATAACGCCATTGGCGACGAATCGTTTTTCCTTTATCCTTACACCGAATACTACCACTTCGCCAACGGCCTGAGGCCTACCCGCAGGACCTTTGACGGCCTTTCGCCGTCGATTGGGGTGAGCTACCTTCCGACCCAATGGTTAAAATTCCGGGCCAGCTACGCCAGGACTTTTCGTGCCCCCTCTGGCCGCCAGCTCTTCGCCAGCAACATTACCGAAGGTTACTACGAAAGCGGAGATCCCCGATTGCGGCCGGAAAAAGCCGACAACTGGGAGGTGGGCTTTGATATAAACACCGAAGCCGTGACGGCCTCATTCAGTTATTTTGACAGTCGGGTGAAAGATAACGTCTTTCCGTATCCGGTCATGGACCCCCGGCCCATTTTTACTGGATTGTCCCGGCGCATGATCCAAAACGCCGACCGCCGCACCGCCGGGTTTGAGTTCGCCTTTTCTTTTGACGTGGCCAAGCTTTTGGGGCACACCGGTTACGAGCTGAGGCCCTATTTTGGCCTTAATTACCTAACCAAACATCATTTCCGGCTGTCGGACGACCCCAGCCTTTACACCAACCGTTGGCTACCCATGATTTGGGTGCCCGAATCAAGCTATTTTTACGGCCTGCGTTACCGCAACTTTGCCTTTAACCTGGAAGCCGCCATTAATTTCTACCAATATGGCAAAATGCGGTGGTTCAATCCCGGAGCGGTCATCACCCCGACCTCCTATGATAATTACCAATATGGCAATTTTACCTTGGCGGATCTATACATAAAACAGACACTTCTTGATTTTGGCGATAAAGGCCATTTGGATTTTACGCTTAACGTCACCAACCTCTTTGATGAGTTTTATACCTATAATCAATGGCAACCACACCAGATACCTTATATGCCAGGTCGCGCCTTCTACGTAAGCTTGTCATACAATTATTAATTCCTTACTCGCCTATGGCAACCGCGCCAGAAGCCCAGACGCCTTATATCCCAGATTGCGCATTTTACGCAAGTATGTAAGGCAATTATCAATTATTTAATCGAGTATGGTCAGGGAACCTTAGGCACGCCTAAGGTTCCCAATTTCTTATTTTTATCGATCGGTCGCCCAAAAGCCGCCCTTCTACCGCGAACGCAGCCAAGATCTTGAAAAAACCGTTTTTAAATAGCTCCGCGACACTATTCTTGGGCCTTACCCTATTAATCCTTTTTTCATTGGCTATTGGACGTTATAAGCTGGATTTACCTAGCTTGGCTTCCATTTTTATGAATAATTTGGGATTTATTGGCTACGAAACAAAAGAGACCCATAACAGTATCGTTTTTTTAGTCCGTCTGCCAAGGATTTTGCTGGCGGTTTTGATTGGGGGCGGTTTGGCCTGTTCCGGGGCCGCTTTTCAGACCATCTTTCGGAATCCCTTGGTTTCCCCCGACATCTTGGGGGTTTCGGCCGGGGCCGGCTTTGGGGCCGCCCTGGCCATGCTTTACCGGTTTCCCCAGTGGCTGGTACAGCTCTCGGCTTTATCCTTCGGTCTTTTGGCCGTGGCCCTGACCTTAATCGTAGCCAAAGCCACCAAAAGGACCGAGATTACGGTAACGCTTTTGGGCGGAATCGTGGTCACGGCCCTCTTCGGGGCTCTGGTGGGAGTGGTTAAAATCCTGGCCGATCCTTGGAATACCTTACCCAGCATTGTTTTCTGGCTTTTGGGGAGTTTGGGCCGGGCCGCACCCAGGGACCTTTTGACGGTTCTGCCGGCTACCGCCTTGGGCCTGGGCCTTTTGTTCCTTTACCGCTATCGAATAGACGCTTTGGCCGCCGGGGACGACGAGGCCAAGACCATGGGGGTTGAGCCCCAAAGGGTCCGGTTGGCGGTCGTGGGGGCCGCCACCTTGGTTACCGCCGTCGGCGTTAGCGTCTGTGGAATGGTGGGCTGGATCGGTTTGGTGGTCCCGCACCTGGCCAGAATTTGGGGCGGCCCCGCCTTTCGATCGTTGCTCATTCGCTCTTTCGCCCTTGGGGCCATTTTGACCCTGGCCATCGACGATCTGATCCGGTCGATAGAAGCGGCCGAGTTACCCCTTGGAGTCATGACGGCCCTTCTCGGAACCCCGATTTTTCTAATACTCTTACTTCGCTCTGGCAGGATCTGGCGGTGAGTCTCACCATTGAAGGCCTCTCTTTTGGCTACCGAAAAAACCGTCCGATCGTTGAGGGGTTGGATCTTCTAATTCCCGAGGGTCGGGTCACAGCCTTGCTCGGGTCCAACGGTGCCGGCAAAACCACTTTGCTTCGCCTCTTGCTGGGACTCTTACGCCCCTGGAAGGGGACGATTAGCCTGGGCGGGCTCGATCTGACCAAGCTTTCGGTCGCCCAAAGGTCCAGACTGGCCGCTTACGTGCCCCAATTGTCGGATCCAGCCTTTCCCAGCCCGGTATCCGAAATCGTTCTGGCGGCGAGGTTTTCCACGCTGGGCTTGGGACGTTCGCCGACCTCGAAAGATTGGGACGAGATAACCGAAGCCTTGGAACTGATGGGCATAACCGAGCTCGCGGACCGCCCGTTTTTGGATCTCTCCGGGGGAGAAAAGCGCAAGGCCTTGATAGCCAGAGCCTTGGCCCAAAAGGCCCAATTGATGGTGCTGGACGAACCCACCGCCAACCTCGACCCGGCCGCCCAGGCGGATTGCCTCAATACTCTCAAACGCCTCGCCGAAAGGAGCGGGCGGACCATAATAATGGCCAGCCATTTTCCCGACCACGCCCTTTGGTCAAGCGATCTGGCCGTCTTGCTCAAAGACGGAAAAGTGTTGGCCAGCGGCCCAGTCCAGCAAACCATTAACCCGGACAATCTCTCCGCCCTTTATGGGCGGCCCTTCACCGTGGCCCAGACCGAACGGCTTCCCGATGGGCGGACCATCCGGATTTGCGTTCCCCTTTTGGGAAAATCGGCTTGACCGACCCCGGACGCCAAGGCCGCCCACTGGCCGACCCCAAGTCGCCCAGGCCGGGCGTTCCAGCCAGGCCTGACGCCCAAGCTAAGCCGGGCGCCCCTGCCAAGCCCAAGCCGGGTACCCCGACGAGGCCGGTGTCGGGGCCAATTTGGCCGGCCCTGGTTTCCGTGGCCGTAATTCTGGCCCTGGCCGGGTTATGCCTCCGCTTCCGCCCGCTTTGGCCGAACCGGCCGCCCATAACCTCGGCCTCCTTGGTTTGGGTAACCGATCTGGCCGGCCGCCAGGTAGCCCTGCCCGCGGACGTCAAAACCGTGGCCACGCTGGGTTCCACCCCAATACTGAATTCCGCGGTCGAAATCTTGGGACAAGGCCATAAGATAGCCAACCAACCCACCTTGGTCCACGATATCGACGGGCGTTGGCGGATGCATAAATCGTTCGCCCCCCAGCTGGCCTCCGCCCCGTTTTTAAGGGATCGCAACCACGAACTGATTTTTGAAAACATTATCGACTTGGCCCCGGATCTATCCATCACCATGACCCCCGGTTACCTGGCCTCATTGGAAAAACTTGACTTGCCGGTGGTTTGGGTCGACTGGGCGACAAGCGACTTAATGCTGGAAACGGTGGCTTTTCTCGGGCAAGTCTTTAACCAAACGGCCCGGGCCGAAGCGTTCGCGGCCTATTACCGAGATCGCCTGCGCCTAGCCTCTGAAATCGCGGCCAATATCCCGGAAGCGGATAAAAAAACCGTCGTCTTCGCCTTTCCCCAACCCTATTCCGTTCCCGAAGAGCCCACCGAAACCCTTCTGGCCAAGGCCGGGGCCAAGAGCCTCACGGCCGGCCTGTCAAAGAAAGGCCGATGGTATTATGGACCGGAAGATCTGTTGGGCTGGGATCCGGAGTACATCCTCGTTACCGACGATTCCCATTCCGCCGCCCTAAAGGCCGACCCTCGCCTAGGGGCCCTCAGGGCCGTCAAGGCCAATTCTTTCATTAAGGTTCCGACGGTGGGTCACATGTGGAGCGGGCATACGGTCGAGGCCCCAATCGTCGCTTTGTGGACGATCCACCGCCTCTATCCCAATCTTTACGGCCGGCGGGAATTAATTGACGAAATGACCGCCTTTTACCAAACCTTTTTCGATTACCGAATGAGCCCGGCCCTGGCCGAAGAGATCGTCGACGGCGGTTGGTGACCAAAGCCATTGTTTCGACGCCTTATGGGGAGTGTCTATGGAGACGAAGCGACATCGTAACGACGCTTAGCGGGGAAGGAAAAAATGAAACTTTACGGGAAGTAAAAACTATATTTTTAGCTCTCAAGCGAGATTAGGCGTTTTTGCCTTTCAATCATATCCCTCCCCTTGGCTCGGTAGGTCGCCTTCGATAGCCCCCTTCGCCCCGTTATACTCGCCGTAACAATTTCGATAGCCCCCTTCGCCCCGTTATACTCGCCGTAACAATTTCGATA
>JAIRNQ010000364.1 GCA_031257955.1 Deltaproteobacteria bacterium
ATTAAATCAATTCTTTTCATATATACAAAACACTAAAAACGTGGGATTAGCTGATATTTCATTAGAAATGATCACAAAAGAATCTGTTATTGATTACCTTCAATGGCTAGAAAATGATCTTGGAAATAGCATTTCAACAAGAAATCAGCGTCTTGCTTGTATACGTTCTTTTGTTTCTCAGATTCCTGGTAAAGATTTAGCCCTAAAAGTTCAATTAAATGAAATTTCAAGTATTTCTATAAAAAAATGCGTTAATAAAAATCTTTCTCCCAATAAGTATTTTGAAGATGATGTCTTAACGGCAATTCTCTCTCAACCTGATTCAAAAGTACCAAAAGAATTTAGAAATTTATTTTTTTTGGCGCTACTTTACGACACAGGAGGTCGAGTTCAAGAAATTTTAGATCTTAAACCTATGGACTTTCATCTCGAAGCCACACAACCTTATGTTGCACTTACTGGAAAGGGTAATAAAATTAGATTTGTTCCTTTAATGCCTAACACAATTAAGCTATTTACCGACTATATGAAAATATTTCATTCCACATATCCATTTGCTCCTACATTATTCTATATAAATCACAGGTCTACAGTTGAACCAATGTCAAGAGACTGCGTAGCTAAATTTATAGAAAAATATAGAATAAGTGCAAAAAAAACGTGCCCTAAAGTTCCAGAAAAGATTACAGCTCACATGTTTAGACATTCCCGTGCGATGAGCCTTTACCGTGGAGGGATGCCACTCCCGTTATTATCAGAATGGTTGGGCCACAGCAATATGCAAACAACCTTGCTATATGCTGAGGCCGACACAAAAATGAAGCAAGAGGCTATAGACCGAGCTACCTCTGAATTAAATCCTCTTAAGAGCAAAATTGGTTTTGAAATTAATAGTAATGATGAAAACGTTCTAAAAAGACTATATGGCCTTAAGTAATTATTATGCCGCTTTTGTTAAATAAATGCAAGAATAAAAGCAATAAATTAATTAGTCGGCATAATCATAGAGTTGACATAAGATCTGTGCGGGGGGACACCCGCTCATGGGGTGTTCCCTACCGCGTCAAACAAGGGTTTGTTAAGTTATCGAGGTATAATTTTGGATCTCGAATTCAGAGTAGCAAGCTTCAGCTGAGGTCAGCGTGGAGATCTCCAGTGTAGAGCTGCGGAGCCCTACAGTTAGCCCGTGAACGCTTACGTTCTGAACTTAAGTTTCTAAGGCTTTTGCAAGTCCATCTTAATGATGAGCCTGGGTCACCTCTGGTCATCGGGTCTACTAAATTTTCTAAAGCGACCTGTATATCAGGGCTATGTTCCAATGAACTTTTTCTTCCTCCGCCATAGGATCTGACACGGTTCGCGTCTAAAGGTTCATCTGTGTCAATTTCTGAAATACCTTTCTTAATGGTATTAGGCGATAGGCTAGTAGCCCTGGAAACTGTCGATATTCCACCATAGCCTAGAGCGATGGCTTCATTGGCAGCCCAATGTCTCAGGGTGCGTTCGTCAAGGAAAGGACTAAATCTAAGGTACTTACCTTTTATGGTTTCTTCAGTACACATAAGCGCATTATAGCACAAAATAACACTTCGTTAAGTTATTTTCTTAAAGCCCCTAACGGCAGTCAAGGGTAGCTGGCCTCCGGCGGCCGTGGGCGGGCGGATGGGCGCCGGGAGAGGCTACGGATTCGGGCGGCGGTCGAATCGATCACAAGCCGAAGTTTTTTCGGTGGGGCTCGACCTCAAAGAGGCCGCCACAATCTCGGCAACGCAGTTCATTTTTGGTGAGAAGCTCGTCTGAGAAGTACTCCTGAAGACCCCCGCAGAGAGGGCATGGTCCCTCGACGATTTTGATTTCGCGGGTCTGCCGATCGGCGCAGGCTGAAACTATGGGGCCTTGGATTCCACTGCCGGGTATTCCTTCTTCGTTGGCCATGGGCGCGCTCCTTAATGTCGGGTTAAAATAGTGACTGGCCCCCGGCCAGGGTGGCCATCCGGGCCGGGGGAGGTTAGAACCGTCTGCATGATACAAGATCGGCGGGAAGGAGTCAAATTTATCGCAATAATATAGAATTTAGACTGTCTAAAATTGGGATGAGACTAAATAATTAGAATTTTTGATTGATAATAACCAAATAGTTATGGTATATTAACTAAGTAAAATTGTATTGCGGTCTAATAAAATTAAAAATTATGTATATAATATTAAAATATCTATTTAGTTGGAATGTAAATGATTTTAGGGCCGATAGTTTGGCGGGCGGAGGATATTTGGTGTCATTGGGCATGAACGGCTTGCCTTGTTTGGGGCAAGGCTTAAAGACGTAAATATGTTCTAGTATTCGCCGCGTAGTTATTGGCCTTTGGCCTTAGCCGGCGGGCGGCGGTCACGGGGGCCGGTGGACTCTGGGTGGGAGACGCGAGGGGGCAGGGGGAAAGAAAAGGGCCAAGGTTATTGCCGTCCGTGACTTTATGGAAACTCTCAGGGTGTCGCGGGAGGTTAAGGTTAGAATAACAATCTTTCAAACCGTGGAACTAAAATCGAAAGATCGCAAAATTTAGTTTGAATTTAGGTCACGATATTGTATCATGAGCTAAGGAAGTTGAAATTCCTTGCCCCGTTCTCATGGGCCGGCGATCGGCCGCGGATGAGGCCAGGCCTTTGGGCCAGGGGCTCGATTTGGGCACCGGGGAAACCGGACCGAGGACCGGCCACTTTGGGCGAGTCGGGGAACTTCAACCTCCAGGTTTGGGCTCGGGCGGGCTTCCCAAGCGATGGGTAGACCCAAGGGCCGGATTTTAGGCGGCGGCCCGAATCGGACCGTCATTTTATTTCGCGCGGAGGCTGGGTCTGGGGCGGTTGGCCGCAGGCAGGGCCTTGGCGGAGGCTGGGCTTGGGGCGGTTGGTCGTCCGGCTTGGCTTTATTGGAGGAAACATGCCGATTTTCGCTTGGAGCGGGGTTAACGCCAAGGGCAAAAAACGCAAGGGTACCATGGAAGCCCAGGACACGAGGCAAGTCGAGGCTTTCCTTAAGCGCCTTAGGATCGTTGATTATAACATCAAAGACGCCCCGAAGGACTTGCTGGCCGGCATTCCCTTGTTTGCCCAAAAGATTACCGTCAAGGACATCATGCTTTTCACCAGGCAGTTCTCGACGATGATCGACGCCGGTCTTCCCCTGGTCCAGTGTCTTAAGATCATGGCCGACCAGTCGGATAACCCTACCCTCAAGACGATGCTTCGCGACATCAATAATTCTGTCCAGTCCGGGGCCACCCTTTCGGACGCCTTACGCAAATACCCGCAACACTTTGACAGCCTGTATTGCAATCTGGTGGCCGCCGGGGAAACCGCCGGTATTTTGGATACCATCCTCAAGCGCTTGGCCGAGTATATCGAGAAGGCCGAAAGGCTCAAGAGGAAGGTTAAGTCGGCCTTGGCCTATCCCTTGATCGTTCTCGGCGTCGGCGTCGTGGTCATGTTGGTCATCATGATCTTCGTTATTCCCACTTTTGAGGAAATGTTTTCCAGTTTTGGTAAAGAACTGCCCTGGTTGACACAAAAGGTCATCGACGCTTCTAATTTGATCATGGATAGGTGGTTCATCCTTCTTCCGGCCATTATAGGCCTAGCCATTGGGCTCAAAAAATTCTTCTCAACGCCCCTTGGCGGCTATATCTTCGACACCTATGCGCTCAAGATGCCGGTTTTTGGCGATCTGGTCCGGAAGGTGGCCGTCTCCAAGTTCACCCGCACCCTGGCCACCATGCTTCAGGCCGGCGTTCCCATCATAACCAGTCTTGATATCGTGGCCGGCACGGCCGGCAACAAGGTCGTCGAGGAGGCCCTCTTGGAATCCCGGTCGGCCATCGCCGAAGGTCGGCCTTTGGTCGACCCCCTCTTGGAGTCGGCGGTTTTCCCGAACATGGTCACCTCCATGATCGCCGTCGGGGAGGAAGCCGGTGCCTTGGATATCATGCTGGTTAAAATCGCCGATTTCTTTGACGATGAGGTCGACGCCGCCGTCGAGACGGTCATGACCATGATTGAGCCCATGATGATCGTGTTCTTGGGTTCCACCGTCGGTACCCTGATTATCGCCATGTACCTCCCGATATTCGGCATGGGCGCCGCCGTCGGCTGAGACCACCCCTTCTCGGGTGGCCCCGCGCCTCTCGGGTGGGCCCGATCTGGGCCCCATAAATCAACCAAAGTAGCCAACGGCCCGCCCCGGAATGCCCGGGCCGGGCCGTTTTTCTAAATTCGGCCGTCCTTGGGGCCCCGGGGGGAACCCCCGAGGGCGCTCCGGCCGGCGGTTGGCCGCGGTTGGCCCGGCCAGGGGAGGGAAACGGTGACGGCGATGTCGAAAGAAATGTGGTTACCGCTGACCATAGATCGCAGCCGCCAGCGGTGGCTTTTCATCCTGCGCCTACTGATTAGCAGTTTTTTGGCACTCACTTTCGTGCTGCTTTACATAAACGACCGCGGGGCGGTGGTCTTTGGTTTTTGGTCGCCTTACATCGCCGTGGTTTTGTTTGTTTCCTACCTGCTTTCGTTTTTCCATTACTACGTCCTTCCCAAGCTTTGCCGAACCGGGGCCCAGATTGTGGTACAGATGTGCTGCGATACCCTTATGGCCTCGACGGTCATCGTGCTTACCGGCGGCTTCGACAGCACCTACAACTTCATTTTCGTGGTCGTGGTCATCAACAGCGCGTTTTTGGGCGGGCTCAGGATATCTTTTATCGCCGCCACCCTCTCGGCCATGGCCTGGGCGGCCATACTGGATCTCCACTATTATGGCTACCTGCCCGGGCTCCCGCCCTTGGGCATCTACATGGGCTCTACCGAGCTGGCCCTTAACATACTGGTTAACACCGGGGCCACCTATTTAGTGGCGGTCCTGAGCGGGCATCTGTCGACCCAGCTCGATCTGTCAAGCCAGGCCTTGGTCTCCAGCCAAACCTCCCTGGATCGCCTCTCGGAATTAAACGACAACATCATTAGAAGCATTGATTCCGGACTCATTACCACCGACAATGAAGGCCTAATCCTGTCGATCAACCCGGCGGCCAGGGAACTTTTGAAGGTTTCCCCGAGTTCTGTCTTCGGTACCCATTGGAGCCAATTGTTTCCCGAAGTGGACAAGGCCTTCGGCCCGCCCTTCGAGATCGACCGGGCCGACTCCCGCCACCAGCGCATGGGCCTCATGGTTAAGCACTCCCGCAAGGCCGATGGGGGCGAGTTGGAAGTGGAACTGAGTTTTTTAACCCTAAAGGACGCCAGGAACGAAGACTGGGGGAACCTTCTGGTCATCAAAGACCAGACGGCCATGATCCAGATGGAGAGCGAGATTAAAAGAAGCGAGCACATGGCCGCCGTGGGCCAGCTGGCAGCCGGCCTAGCCCACGAGATCCGGACCCCGTTGGCTTCCATGAGCGGCTCCTGGCACATGATCCTGAACCAGGCCCTAAAGACCGAGGAGCAAAACCGGCTGATGAACATTATAGGGCGGGAGATGGATCGCCTCGAGGAACTGGTCGAGGATTTCCTTTCTTTCGCCAAGCCCACGGCCGGTAACCCCCAGCCCCTGGATCTTAACGCCATAATCGAGGATCAGGCCCATATCTTTTCCAGTTGGAAGGGCCAGGAGGCCGACATCGAGATCCACTTAAACGACGTCCCCAAGGTGTTTTTCGACTACGGGCAGATCAGCCAGGTTATATTTAACCTCATTCAAAACGCCATGGAGGCGACCGGGACTAACGGAAGGCCCAACGTAATCGTCGAAACGGGCGCCTCCGCCCTCACCCCCAACTTCGTCACCATGACCATAACCGACAACGGCAGCGGAATTAGCGAGGAAAACATAAAAAGGGTTTTTGAGCCATTTTTTACCACCAAATCCAAAGGCCACGGCTTGGGCCTGGCCATGGTTTGGGGCATCATAACCCGCGGGAACGGCCGAATCTCGGTGCGCTCGACCCCTAACGTTCTAACTACCTTCACCGTCCTCTTGCCGGTGGCCCCGCGTCCGGCCGCCAAGGAATCCGAGGCCCAAACGGCCCCCCTGGCCAGATCGCCCGTGTCCGCCGGCCCGCCCGTAGCCCCTTGAGGGCCAACCCATCGCTCCAATAAAAAAGGCCCCGTTTGGGGCCTTTTTATTGGTCGAGGGTCTCAAGGCTTTAGCCGGGGAACCCTTTTGGCTTTCACGGAATTTCGCAAGGGGTTGGGCGGATTGTAGGACTTGGAAAGCCTGATGGGCTCCACTTCCCGCCATCCGGAATCGAACTGTTGGGCCTCCCAAAGCTCGAAAGCGTATTCGAGTTTCAGCCAGAGTTCGGGCTGGGTCTTGAAGGCTTTGGCGAAGCGCAGGGCCATATCGGCGCTGACGCCGGAACGTCTGTTGATTATGCTGGAAAGGGTGTTTCTGGAAACGCCAAGTTTGGCGGATAGGTCGGTCACCGATATGCCCATGGGCTCGATGAAATCTTTTTTTAGCACTTGTCCCGGGTGAGGGGGAGGACCGTTCGTCGGTTTCTTTGGATCAAGCATATATGTTACCCAAGCGGACCCCTGGACGTCGGCCAGGGGGTAGGCGCCGCCAAGCCGAAATGATCGGCCGGGCGGTTTCTCGCCGTCGTGTTTAAAGAGTAGTCAAGATGGCCGGGCCCGATGGACCCCCGGCGCCGACGGCGGACCCCAAAGGGAACGGCCGGCTGGCGCGGTTTTCGCCGAAGGGTTGGGCGGCAAGTGGGCGCCTGGACCAGCCAAGTCTCGGCCGGACCATAGGCCCGGCCAAAAGGGCCGGAAAGCCGGCACCGACAAGTCCCAAAACTAACGGCGAAATTTCGATGTAAAGTGACCGCGAACGCGTCTGGTAATACTGGAAATAAAACGGGCGCCGGCTTTGGCGCCAGATTTAATCGCCTACGCCCCCTGGCCCCAATAAAGCCGGGCGGTGCTTGGAAAGATAAGGCCCTAAATTATAATTATGGATGATTTGTTCGGTAAGGTAAGGCCTATAAAGTTTAATGGTCAATTCGTTCGATAAGATAAAGTCTATAATAACCTAAAGTATGATCTGTTCGGTAAGGTAAGGCCTTGGAATTTCTATTCCGGGAAATCGCGTCGTTTTGGCCGATATTGATCCCGTCTGTCTGAGCCAATCTGGCCGTGCCCTTCTGTCTGAGCCAGTCCGGGTATCCGGGAGTCGGGCCAAGAGGCTAAAGGCCGAGATCCTTGGTCCTGGGCCCGGCCCGGGTGCCCGACAAAAAACCAAAATATGGCCTTCCGGTTAATTTGGACCCGTTAACCGGCCATTCTCAGTCGATAAACCCGATCCCCCGCGGGCGGGGGATCGGGCGATAGCTTGGTCAGGTTTTGGATTTGGCCGATTTGGCCTTGGGGTTGGCCGCCGACTTTCCGTCGGTTTTTTTGGGCTTGACTGCCGCGGCGCTCTTTTTTGTGGCCTTGTTCTTGGCCACTTTCGTGTCCTTGGCTTTTTTGGCCGGGATGATCAAGGTCTGGCCGGGTTTCAGCTTATTTTTATTCTGGAGATTGTTGGCGGTGGCGATATCGTTGGAGCTAAGCCCATACCGCTTGGCCAGGGTTACCAGGTTGTCGCCGGGGACCACCTTGTAAGTGCCCTGGGACTTCTTTGAGTTCTTTGAGCCTTTGGAGGCGGTCTTGGAAGAGGCCTTGGCGGCTGGCTTGGCGGCAACTTTCTTGGGAGCGGGCTTGGCGGCGGCCACTTTGACCGCGGGTTTGGCGGCGGCCACTTTAACGGCTGGTTTGGCCGAGGCCACTTTGACCGCGGGTTTGTCCGTGGTCGCGGCGGCGACCTTGGAGGCGGATTTTTTGGTGACCGT
>JAIRNQ010000075.1 GCA_031257955.1 Deltaproteobacteria bacterium
ATAAGGAAATACTCAAAAGTGATATCCAACGTTGTAACTACCGATTTTTCTTCACCATGGCACCAGGTTACGATAAAGCTAGCCTCATCGACAAAGGCGGCGCGATCGACGGATTTATGAAGGGAAGTCCTGGGGTGGCGCGATAGGGTTTGGTTGGAGGCTAAGTCAAAAACTTCCAAAACCGGTACAAAATCGGTAAAACTCTCGTTTGGTTGCGTTGTGAGTATGAGACCTTTAGTTAGGCCCGGGCTTATGGCCAGAATCCGATCGTTTTTATTTTTTAGTTTAAATTCAATGGTACCAGAATCTTGGGCTTCAATTCGCGAAAGTATCCCCTCCAAGGGGTAGCTTTTCCCATAAACGTCTTGGGCTTGGTCAAGGTAAGCCCTGGCCTTAAGACGATCGCCCCTTTCCAGATGGAGGCTGGCTATATAATGAAGAGACTCAGATATTTCGGATACCCTTTCAAGGGCCTCTAGGTCGTCGATTATGCCTTGTCGCCACAAATAAAGGGCAAAGTTATACTGACTCTCGGGGTGATTGGGATTTAATCGTAAGGCCGATTTCCAAAGATTGGACGCGCCGGCGCCATCTCCCATTGACAACAGGGAAAGCGCTTTGTTGTTCAAGCCTTCCGGTTTGTCATTCAATTCTGGAACTTCGGGTGGGATGGGGCGGGGATAATCCCGGCCAATGGTGAATCCGTATATCGAAGCTAGCGTTTCGTCGATACTCGCAAAGAGGAAATCAGAAGGATCCTTTATACAAAGCCTTAAAAGCTCTATCGCGTCCTTGGGAATCTCAACCCTGGATTCCAAGGCCAAAAATTGGTCTATGTTCTTCCTTAAAGTTATCTCACTCTTCCAGGGTCGGCGGCCAAGAAACATTTCAAGAACGATGGCCGCCCAACTATGGGAATTTGAAAGTACCGTCTCGGCACCCTCTTTCGGAGCCCTGGCTTGGAGGCACAAGTTGGCCGAGTCGTCGCTGGGCTCTCCCGCCATTACTGGACCAAAAGGGTTTAGCTTGACAACGCCATCGAGGGTCATTAAGACGTTGTGAGTTTTGAGGTTTTGAAGAACGAAGGGTAGAACATCGTCGTCAAGGTTTTGGCGAACAAAGGGCAGATCGACGAAGTCCATGTTTTTGCTAAGCTGCCACAAGCTTCTAGCCAGTTGGATGGAAACGTCAAATAGGCGCGCTAACGTTTCTCGCTTGTCGCCCGAGTACAGTCTGGCAACCTTGCCGCCGGCTTTGGGGTAAATCCAGTCATTGAGGCTGCCCCCATCCAGCCATTCGGAAAAGACCGAGGGAACCCCTTTTATCTCTTGGACATAGTGGCAAGCGACCACGTTGGGTTTCCGGCCCAAGTTTAGCCAAGCCTGACAGATATCGACAAAGGTTTTTTTGAAAGGCCCTACCCCAAAAGTCACGGGGTTTGGTCGCTCCAAGGCCATCTCGGCCTCCCAAATTTCGTGTCGCGCCCGCCAGACTTGTCCCAGCCCGCCTATGTAAGGTCCGTCAACGAGACGATAAACGCCGCCAATCAAAGCGCCCTTTTCAAGTGGGCCATCCATGGGGAGGCCACTTGTGCCAATGGCGCTACCATCGGGCCCCGGTGGGTCAAACTGGCGGTCCGAACCCGTGATTTGGCCAAAACCGTCCGGCAAGGTCGTTTGGCCACGGCCGTTATCGTTGTCGGCTTTATTGGCCATTCTCAGGCGCCCTATTCATCGGTTTCCGGCCGCAGGCAAAAGTACAGTTCATTTCTGGACAATCCGGAGGTTGAAAGATTGACGAAAAACCATGTTAAACAAAATGGCGTCGTTTAGTTCGCGGCCAAAGGCCATTGGCAAAGCCGGTAAACCGCCAGAGCTTACCCAGGCCCTTGATAGTGGGCCAAGCCAAATCGACGGCTAAACTGAAAGGGTATTTACGATTATTTGAGCCGAACCCAAAAGCCGGCCTTCGATTTAAGGTCTGGATAAACGCTACCAATACTCGCCATTTTGGAAGGCTTTGGCTACCAAATAAACGAAGCCGTTTTACCGGGCAAATATTGATGGTTGGTAAAGCCATCCCGACAAAAACTTCAAAGCCCGTACCGATAAAGGCGCGTCTACGCGACCCCGTCAAAGCCATGGGCCCGGATTCCTTGGCGCTTCAGGGGACCGGAGAGTCGCCCCTACGAGTCGGTTTTTTCTTTGGGGTTGGGGTGTGGTCGTATTTGGCGAGGCAGTGGGCCATAAGCGGCGTCGGGGCGGCCAGGGCGGCCAAGAGGGTGTCGGCGGCAGTAATTAGCTGGCCTCCCCTTTCCGTGGCCCGTCGTTCGGCCTCGGCCAGTAAATTGGTAGCTTCCAAGGTTAACGGCGCAGGGGCTTGGCCCCGTCCCGGAATGGCTTCGCCGGCCAGCGCCTCCCGGATGAGTCCCACCGTGGGGCAAACGTCAATTTTCTCTGTGGCTATGATAGAGCAGACCCCTTCGATATCGGCTCTAATCTGAAAAAAGCCCTCAAGGGAGTTGGCTATGTCCTCTGCCCTTTTTTCGGTGAGTTCCAAGAGTTCCTTAAATACATGCTCGGCGAAAAGCGGACCTTCCCCAGCTTGGCGCACGGCCAGCACCATCAAGTAGCGCATGGCAAGATTAAAATCCATGTAAAGCCACCATTATTGGCCAAAGGCGAAAGGGGTTATGCATACGGGGTCGGATATTTTTGAAATATACCTCTGTTGGCCAAAGGCGAAAGGGGTTATTCATACGGGCTGGTTATTTTGACATATACCACCGAGATATTGTCTCTCCCGCCGGCAATGTTGGCTTTGTCTATGAGCTTTCTTACCACGTGAGTGGGATCTTTTTGAGAGCTTAGGCACTTTGTCAAAGTCGAGTCCGACAACATTCCGTGAAGCCCGTCGCTGCACAACAATATCCCAGATTGTAAGTCCAGTTTTTCGATGAACACGTCCGGCGCTGATTGTTCGCGCATACCCACGTATTTGGTAAGGGAAGAGCTGGCCGGGTGGCGACTGACTTCCTTTCGGCTAAGCATTCCATACTTTACCATCATGCCCGCCAGGTTGTGGTCGTTGGTCACCTGCCTTAGGTAATTATTGGCCCGGTCAAAGACGTAGGCCCGGCTGTCGCCAAGGTTGGCGAAAACGGCGTGCCGATCGATCAACCATAGGCAGCAAAGCGTAGCCCCAAACGATTCCACCCGAGCCTCGTCTATGTTTTCGGTGATTTTTTTGGAGATTAGTTCTATTTGTTCGCCCAAAATCTTAGCCGCGAGCAAGGGGCTAGGCACCGTTTCCAAGGCCTCGACATTCTCCCTTATAAGCTTGGGGAGCAGCTTGGCGATCATGGCCGATGTTTCCCCGCCGGCCTCGAGGCCTCCCATTCCGTCGGACACGGCGAAAAACCCGTATTCCGGACAAAACACGACCTCGTCTTCGTTATTGGAACGTTTCGCGCCTATGTCCACATCGGCGGCCGCCTGGAATCGGATGGTAATTAAATCCGTGCCGATCATATAACGTCTAAGATCATCCTTCTAAGCTCAGAGGCGCTTTGGACGCCAATTTTGGGTTTTTCGACCAGGGCCTGGTCGATGACTTTGGCCAACTTAGCGGGAATGTCCACCCCCCTTTGCCTGATGGGAACGGCGTCCCCGGTCAGGGCCGCGCTCAGGATGTCTTTGCCGGGCACAAACTTTTTGGGATATTCACCGGTGAGCATGTGATAATACGAGGCCGCCGCCGCCCAAACGTCAACGTCCGGTTTTGAGTATTTGTAGTTAATTATTTGTTGCCTGGGCATAAATACCGGGGAACCCGCGGTTTGGCCGGTTCTGGTATGCCCGGAAAGGCCAGACAGTTCATAGGCCTTGGCTAGGCCAAAGTCGGCGACTTTGACCACGGCATTTTTACCGGTGCCATCCAAAAATAGGTTGCCCGGCTTGAAATCCCGATGGACTACGCCTTTGACCTTAATGTTTACGCCCTGTTCGGACTTGGCCACAACTTCTGCCTGATGGGCGAATTCCAGCCCTTCCAGGGCTTGCAAAATTATGTTCGTGGCCTTGTCAACGCTTAGCCTACCGCCGTTTTCGGCGATAAGCTTGTCAACGCTGCCCCCTTCGCAATACTCCATCAAAATGAAGTAGGCCCCGTTGGATTGACCGCATTTTTGGTAGCGGACGATGTTTTTATGGTTAAGCTGCCAACCCAGAAAGGCTTCCCGCAGAAAATTTTCCCGAGAGGATTCGTCTTCGGCCCTCTGCGGCAACATAAGCTTCAAGGCCATCAGTTGGCCGGTTTCTTCCTCCTCCACTAGCCAAACTTGTCCCATGCCTCCTTGACCCAGCATCTTTACGTTCCGATATCCGGCTATGGCCTGAATGTCACCAGCCTCGGCGCCCCGTCGCGCCTTCTCAAGCATGTACATAAGGACTTTTAAAGGATTGTCCCGACACTCATCGCAAATATCGATCGAATCGTCCCCGCTCATGGTTTTGCCGCAAATCTCGCAGTGGCGTTTGGCCCCCAGTTTTTCGGCCTGCGCCTTGCGGGCGGCCTCTTCGGCCTCTTTTCGGGCGGCTTCCTCGGCGGCCTGGCGGGCAGCCTCCTCGGCGGCCTGGCGGGCTTTGTCTTCGGCCTCCTGGCGGGCCGCTTCCTCGGCGGCCTGGCGGGCTTGATCGCCATCGGGGGCGGGCGTTACTTCCCCATCCTTGGGGGCTTTGGGTTTGGCGGGCCGGCGGGGGGATTTTTTCCCGGCTTTGCCTTTGGGTTTACCGCCCCCTTTTGGCTCGGCGGCCGACGTTTGTTCTTGTTTGACACGCTTTTCGTGGCAATCGGCGCAAATGGGCAGGCCTTCGGGATTGACGTTTTCGGAATTTTCAATCTCGGCGAAGCAATCGGCACAATATTGTGGGAGCTTTACCTCAAGCCTTATCTCCGTCTCTTGGCCAAGACCCAAACGGTCGCCGGAATTCAAGGGAAATACGGTTCCGCGATTTTTCTGGGCTTCCGTGGGCTTGTCGTCCTTGTTCCGCTGGCCTATTTTTTGGCCGTTAAGAAAAGTGCCGTTCAGGCTACCAAAGTCACGCACGACAACGGAAGGCGGAGCGATGTCGATTAGGCAGTGATATCTGGATACGCCAGGATCATGAAAGACGATTCCGCAATCCTCTTCCCTTCCTAAAATTAAAGATTCGTTTGAATCATAAGAAAAACTTTTCCCTGCTTCTGGACCTTTAGTTACGGTAAAGGAAACTTTAATAGACATAAAACCTCTATTATTTAATATTTAAATAACTTCAAACCTAAAATAATTTTTTTACCCGCCAAGTTCGCCTTAAAGAGGACTATATATTTGTGTCCACGTTAAAACAAAAAAAACGGTTACAATATGAAATTTTACATTATTTTAACGTTAAGTCGCGGGCAAGTCAAGGCAAATTCATGCCAGTATCATGATGGGTAAAAACTCCTGGAGATACCAGAAGGTACGCTTGATATTTTTTTTGCTTCGATTGTCAGCCTAAGCCTATGCCCTTGCCCGTTAGGTCTTTGAATGGTCCGACAGAAGGATGGACTTAGTCTAGACCGGGTAAGACCGGGTAAGACCGGCAGAGGCGGTACCGTGGCACCCGGCAACCACGGACTGCGCCGTGATTATTACACCCTTTAGGAATGTTAACGTCTATTAATTGTCGATGACAATGTTTAGACTTAATTATGGCTAGTCAATTAGATAAATTTTACGGGATTAATGATGTATGTTTGTGGTATGGGCATTGTTTTAAACTCAAAGTCGTGGGTCTCCCCGGGACCAGCCGGCTTGGTATCGGGGGGCGCAGAAAAAAATTTATTTTGAAGAAAGTATCAAAATATGGTATATTGTCTGGATAGTTCCCCCAATCCATAGCTGGAAGGGCGCTAAATTTCGGCGATGGCCCGTGGTCGGTCGCGAGCCATTCGATACCGTTTACCCCGGAGGTGTCATGTTTAAAGTCAAAGTTAGAAGGGAAGAACTATCCAAGGCCGTGGCCCAGTGTTCTTCCGTCGTGGCCAAGCGTTCGACGATGGAAGTCATCTTGAAAATTTTGCTTTCCGCCGAAGACAACCACCTGACCTTATCGGCCACGGACCTTGAAGTTACCCTTCAGACTCGGGTACCGGCCGAGGTATCGGGTACGGGGCAAGTGGCCATCAAGCCCAAGGCCTTCGCCGATTTTTTAAGGGTGGCCACCGCCGACGAAGTATTGTTGGATCTGGGCGACAACTTCACCCTGAAGGCCGTTTGCGGCGGCTTTAAGACCTCCCACTTCGGCATCTCCTCGGAAAACTTCCCCTGGATCTCCAAGCCGGAGGATTCGGAATTCGTCAGGATCGACGCCCAAGCCCTCGCCGACGCCATCGACAAGACCATCTACTCCGTTACCTCCGGAGACGAGGCCTATAACCTCAAGGGTATCTTCTTTGCCCGGGAAGAGCCGGAAGACGAGCCCAAGTGCCTGAAGCTGGTCTCGACCGACGCCCAGCGCCTTAACGTGGCCACGGTGCACGCGGAAAACTTGGACGTGTTCCAGGAAACCGGCGGGGTCATCGTCCCGAAAAAAGGCCTCCAGGAACTCAGGACCATGTGCGAGCCCCTATCCGAAATTTATTTGGGCATGTACGACAACAGTTTGGTGGCCCGAACCGAAGACGCGGTCATGAAAATCCGTCTCCTGTCAGGCAATTTTCCCGACTATAGGGCCATATTGCCCACCAAGCTTGACTTAAGGGTGTGGATAAGCCGCAGAGAGTTTCTGGACACCATCAAGCGTATATGCATCTTAACCGACGACAAGTACCATCTGGCCAAATTCGTTTTCAACCGGGAGCTCGTGACCGTCACCTCCACCAACCCGGAACTGGGACAGGCCGAGGACTCGGTGGGCATCGATTACGACGGGCCAGAGATCGTGACCAGGTTCAACCCCAATTTCTTTGACGACGCCCTTTCCGCCCTCAGAAGCGACCGGATTTGCCTTGAGTTCAGCGATTCCCACCCCTCCTATCTGTTGACCGCCCCGGAAGACCCAGGCTACTCCAGCGTTTTGGTCAGCATCGCTTACGACGGCTAAGGGCCCGGCCGGACGCCGGCCGGCGGGCCAAAGAACCCCTTGGCTACGGGACGGGGAAATCGATATCGACTTCGCCATCCCAGATGGGCCCCGGAGTAAGCTTCCGGAAAGCGTTTATCTCAACATACACCCCTTTGTTATGGCGCTGGGCGGTTTGGCCAGCGTCCATAGCCGGCGGCCATAACTGGACCCGCCCATAATACTAATCGAACGTGAATAATCAGGAGAGTTAATGAGCGAAAATAGTCCCCAAGATAATTATGGCGCGGAAAACATCACGGTCTTGGAAGGTCTCCAAGCGGTCCGGGTACGTCCCTCGATGTATATCGGGTCCGTTTCCAGCCAAGGCTTACACCACTTGGTCTTTGAGGTAATCGACAACTCCATTGACGAAGCCATGGCCGGTTACTGCGATCGGATAGACGTGACCATCACCCAGGCCGGAACGGTTAGGGTCAAAGACAACGGCCGGGGCATCCCCGTCGGCATCCACCCCACCGAAAAGGTCTCGGCCGTGGAAGTGGTCATGACCAAGCTCCACGCCGGAGGCAAGTTCGACAAGAAAAATTACAAGGTCTCGGGCGGACTGCACGGGGTCGGCGTCTCGGTGGTTAACGCCCTCTCGGAATTTTTGGAGGTGGAAGTCAAAAGGGATCACGTCCGTTACCGCCAGCGCTATGAGCGGGGCGTCCCGGTGACCCCGCTGACCGAGGCCGGCCGGGTGGAAAAGACCGGAACCTTGGTCCACTTCAAGCCAGACTCGACCATCTTCGAGACGACGGAATTTGATTTCGAGATCCTCTCCAAAAGAATCAGGGAATTGGCCTATCTCAATAAGGGCTTATACTTAAGCATTACCGACGATCGTACCTCGCAATCCAAGGAATTTCAGTACAAAGGCGGGCTTAGTGAATTTGTGGCCCATTTAAACGGCTTAAAGAGTACCATACACGATAAGCCCATATACTTTGAGGGCATGATAGGCGACATCATGGTTGAGGTGGCCCTTCAGTATAACGACACCTACGCCGAAACCATCTTGTCCTTCGCCAATAACATCAGCACCGCCGAGGGCGGGACCCATATGTCCGGCTTTAAGACGGCCTTGACCCGAGCCATCAACCAATACATCTCCAACGGGAACATTCCCAAGAGCCATAAAAAACCGCCGGCTTTGGACGGCGACGACGTCAGGGAGGGCTTGGCGGCGGTCATTAGCGTCCGGGTCCCCGAACCCCAATTTGAAGGCCAAACCAAGGCCAAACTGGGCAACGCCGCCATTAAGGGTCTGGTAGATACCTTTCTCTATGATAAGTTGTCTATCTACCTGGAAGAGAATCCGAACGTTGCAAAAAAAATTGCGGTTAAGGTGATCGACGCGGCCATCGCCAGAAAAGCCGCCCATGACGCCAAGCAAGCCATGCGCAACAAAGGTTCCGGCTCCACTTCCCTTAGCGGGAAACTGGCCGACTGCCAGTCCAAAAACCCCGAGCTGTGTGAACTGTTCCTGGTTGAGGGCAACAGCGCCGGCGGCAGCGCCAAACAAGGCAGGGATCGTAAATTCCAGGCCATATTGCCCTTGAGGGGTAAGATCCTCAACGTGGAAAGGGCCCGTAAAGACCGCATCCTCCAAAACCAGGAAATCAGAAACATCGTCACCGCCTTGGGAACGGGCGTGGGCACCTCCGACTCGGCCGGCGCCAACATGGAGAAGCTCAGGTACCATAAAGTGGTGATCATGACCGACGCCGATGTGGACGGTTCCCACATCAGGACCTTACTTCTTACCCTCTTCTACCGCCAAATGCCCGAATTAATCGAAAGAGGCCACGTTTTTATCGCCCAGCCGCCCCTGTATGGGGTTAAGTTCGGCCATAAAGAGTTCTACCTCAAAGACGAGGCCAGCCTCAGAAACTTTACCATGGACCGCTACTCAGAAGACCGTGCCCTAGTTGGCGAAAACTCCGAAGAGAAGCTCGATGGCAAAGAACTAAAGGTGTTTCTAGATGCCCTCATCGCCGAGCGCGACTTTAAAGACCGTTACGCCCGCCTTGGTTTTCCGGCCAAGCTCTGGCCTTTGTTTCACGCGGCCATGAAAAAGAATCCCATCGGTCTGATGGACGAGGCTTGGGCCCGGGAGCTGGCCGCCACGTTTACCGCCAACGGCTTGGCCGTGGAAGGGCCGGTACCCCAGCCCCTGCCGGCCAACCATGAAGACGACGGCACCGACGCCACGGAGAACCGCGGCTTTAGGATTACCATGCGGGCCCTTCACGACAACCGCAAGGTCCTGGTCCTCAGCCGGGATTTCCAAAACGGCGAGCTCTTCCAAAAGTACTATAAGCTCAAGGAGAAAACCTCTGGCTTTCTCAAACCGCCTTATACCATACTGCATAAGGAAAGGCGCTACCAGCTGGAAAGCGAGGCCGAGCTTCTTGAGGACATGACCAACGCCGGTCTAAAAGGCTTTAGAATCCATCGCTACAAAGGCCTCGGCGAGATGAACCCGCCCCAGCTGTGGGAGACGACCATGGACCCGGCCAAGCGGACCTTCATGAGGGTAAGGGTCGAAGACGCCATGGACGCCAACGACATCTTTTCCGTGCTTATGGGCGACGAGGTCGATCCCCGGCGGGAGTTCATACAAGAAAACGCCCTCCACGTCCGTGAGCTGGACATTTAGCCTAAGCCGCTTAACCAAACCCCTTACGGCCCCTGGCCCCAAAAGGGCCATAAAAAACTAGCCGCCCATTTGAGCCTTAGAGGCCAAAGGGGCGGCTTTTTCGTTTAATCGCCTGGGTTACGCTCTGGGTTATAGGCTCGGCTGAGCCCCCCGTCGCTTACCCGATGACGGACTCGGCCGGCTTGTATTCCAGACCAAAGGCCTCGGCCACGGCCTTGTAGGTGATGGCCCCCTTGTAGGCGTTGAGGCCATGCCTGAGGGGTTCGCTGTCGCGGCAAGCTTTCTCCGGCCCCAGGTTGGCCAAAGCCAGACCGTATTTAATGGTGGCGTTGTTCAGGGCGTAGGTGGAGGTCCTGGCGTAGGCGCCTGGCATGTTGGCCACGCAGTAATGGATCACGCCGTCCACGGTAAATATGGGGTCGCTGTGGGTGGTGGGATGCGAGGTCTCGAAGCAGCCACCCTGATCGATGGCCACGTCGACCAAAACGGCACCCTGCTTCATAAGCTTGAGGTGTTCCCGGCGAACCAGCTTGGGCGCCTTGGCCCCGGGGACCAAAACAGCGCCGATGACGATATCGGCCGTCTTGAGCTTGCTTTCCAAGGTGACCGGATCGTTATACAGACAGTAGACGTTCGGGGGCATGATTTCGCTCAGGTACTCAAGACGGGGGAGACTGACGTCCAACACGGAGACGTTAGCTTTCAGGCCGCCGGCCACATGGGCGGCGTTGGTCCCGACAACTCCCCCGCCGAGCACCAGGATCTCGGCCGGGGCGACGCCGGTAACGCCCATGGGCAGAAGCCCACGACCGCCTTGGGATTTGGCCAGATAGAAGGCCCCCATGAGGGTGGACATCCTACCGGCCACTTCGCTCATGGGTTTTAGGAGCGGCAAGGCGTGCCCTTCCTGGACCGTCTCGTAGGCCAAAGCCACGATCTTTCGCTGGAGGCATGCTTTTAGGAGCTTTTCGTCGGCGGCGAAGTGGAAGTAGGTGTAGAGCAGTTGGTTCTCCCTCATCAGGGGATACTCGCTCTCCAAGGGCTCCTTGACCTTGACGATCATGTCGGCCGTTTTCCAGACGTCGGCCGCGGTCGGCAGAATGGTGGCGCCGACGGCGGTATATTCGTCGTCGGCGATGGCCGAGCCCAGCCCGCCGCCCTTTTCGACGAAGACCTGGTGGCCCGCCTCAACGTAGGCGTGGGCCGCGCTGGGGGTGAGCCCAATGCGGTTTTCATTGTCCTTGATTTCTTTTGGGCAACCGATTTTCATGGATTCTCCTTACATTCGTTGATTTCTCAATAGGATTTCTTAACGGATTACTCCGTTTCGTCGCAAAAAAAACGATGACGATTAGATCGTTCCCCAAAGGTCGTTCACCTAAACGCCAACGGCACAGAGCCT
>JAIRNQ010000086.1 GCA_031257955.1 Deltaproteobacteria bacterium
CCGACAAAAAAACCGACCCGGCCGTGGTAACCATGGGGCAAGACGGCCGCTTCGCCGTGAGCCTCCTCTCCGGCCATCTGGGCGGGGCCAACGATCTGGCCCGTAAGGTGGCGGTTTTAACCGGCGGCCAAGCGGTCATAACCACGGCCACTGATCTCCAACGGGTCCCGGCCTTGGAAGTGGTGGCCACCGATTTGGGCCTAAAATTCGCCCATCTCGCCGCCCTCCCGGCCATAAGCCGAACCCTGAGCGAGGGCGGGAAAATCGGGGTCCACGATCCGGGCGATTTTTTGTGGCCTTCGCTGACGGCTTGGCCGGAACTATTTTTTAGGCGCCCTGGGCCCCCCGAAGAGAACCTCCCCTCGGTTTCGGTCGATTGGGGCCTCTCGCCCCTTCCGTCGGCCACCCTGGCCCTCCGGCCCCCGGCCTTGGCCGTGGGAGTGGGCTGCCACCGGGACTGCCCGGCGGACGAGCTTGGGGAGTTGGCCGAAAGCGCCTTAAGGGAAGGCCGCCTCTCCTCCCAAGCCGTGGCCGTATTGGCCACGGTCCAATCCCGGGGCGATCCGGATCTGGCCCCGGCCAAGCTGGCCAAGCGCTGGCGGGTACCCCTTATAACCTACGCGACCGAACGCCTTTCGGCGGTCGGGACGCCTAATCCCTCAGAAACAGTTTTGAGGAGGATCGGAGCGGCCTCGGTATGCGAAGCGTCGGCGATTCTGGCGGCCCGGATGGGCCCATTGTTGGTGGACAAACGGAAGGCGGCCCGGGCGACTTGCGCCGTGGCCCTTATAGATTACCGATCGTCGGGCTCGGTTCCTCCGGGCCCGACGGGCTGACCGGGGCGGCCAAAAAAGCCCTGGCCGAGGCTTCGGTCGTTTTGGGTTACAAGCTCTACCTGGAAGAGGCCCGTCCCTTTGTCCGGGAGGGGGCCTCCCTGGAAGGGACCCCCATGACCGCCGAAATGGCCCGGGCCGAAAAGGCCCTGGATCTGGCCGGCCAAAACGTGTCCGTGGCCATGGTCTCCGGGGGGGATCCCGGCGTTTACGCCATGGCCGGGGCCGTCTTCGAGGTGGCCGCGGCCAGGGGGTTGCCACTGGGCCCTGAGTCCGGCCAATACGAGATCTCGGTCATTACCGGCACACCGGCGGTCACGGCCGCCGCCGCCTTGCTGGGCGCCCCGCTGACCCACGATTTTTGCGCGATTTCCCTCTCCGACCGCCTAACCGAATGGCCGACCATCGAAAAGCGCCTGGATCTGGCCTCCCAGGCCGGATTCGTGATGGCCATATACAATCCCAAAAGCCGCGGCCGGGACTGGCAACTGGGGCGGGCCGTGGAGATCCTCCTCAAAAACCTTTCGCCCCAAACCCCGGTGGGCTTGGCCAGCCGCCTGGGCCGAGCCGGCCAATCGACGACCTTAACCACCTTGGAAGATCTCCCCAAGGCCAACGTGGACATGCAGACCACGGTGATCGTCGGAAACCGGACCACCTTCGTCTACCAGGGCCGCATGATCACCCCCCGCGGCTACCTGGGTAAGTACGGCCCGCCGTCCTGACCCAGCTTGGGCCAACCGGTGGCCAACTCTCCGCCCTAACCCGTATAACCGATCTGGCGCTTGGCCTCCAACAGAAGGGCCAACCGGTATAGCGTTTCCGGCGCCAGGGTCTCGGCCCGGCTTTCCGGGCTGACCTCGATCTCTTCCAGGGCGGCCACGGACCTGTCTTTGCCATAACGGGCGCTTAAGTTATTGAGGATGGTCTTGCGCCGCGAAAAAAAAGCCGTCCGGGTTAAGTAGCCCAGGGCCTGGCGGTCCCCTGACGGGGGCGCCCCGCTCTTGGGCCCCAAAAACACCAGTCGGCTTTCGACCTTGGGCCGGGGCTGAAAGGCCCCGGAGGGTATGGCCATGACCGTCCGAACCTCTTGCCAAAGGCTCACGGCCACCGACAGGCGTCCGTAGTCGCGGCTGCCGGGTTGGGCCGTAAGTCTTTCGGCCATTTCTTTCTGAACCATGAAAAGGCCCCTTTGGGCGTAAGGGGCCTGGTCCATAAACCAAAACAGTATCGGGGTGGAAAGGTTGTAGGGTAGGTTCCCAAAGACCAGCCACTCGCCCCCGCCCAGATCCCTTCCCAAATCCAGTCCCAAGACGTCACGCCCCAGAACCCTAAGCCTGCCCGCTTCCGCCTCCGGCCAGCGACCCAAGGCCTCGGCCAAGCCCCGGTCCAGCTCCACCGCCGTCAGGCTCAGACCCCTGGCCAAAAGCGGCCCGGTTATGGCCCCCAGCCCCGGGCCAATCTCCAGCACGTCCAAGGGCCTCCCCGTTGGCGCCTTTCCGCCCAGCTCGCCACCCGACTCGCCGGCCGGTGCCCTTTCTGGCCCCAAAACCGGTCCCGGTTCTGGGCTTATATTGGCCAAATCGACGACCATGTCGGCGATCTTGGCGCAGAAGTTGGGGTCGCGCAGAAAATTCTGACCCCGGGCCCGGGAAGGGGCCAAGCCCAAATCGGCCATCATCTTTCGCGGTCCTGCCATTTATTCCATACCCACCGGCCAGCGCGGCTTGGCCTCGGCCCCCAGATCGATCGCGTTTCGTCCGGCGGCCAGCTGAAGCGATCCCAGATATCCAATCATGGCGGCGTTGTCGGCGCACCAGGCCAGCCTGGGAAGGCCCAAGGGCAGCCCTTGGAACTTTTCCTTGGCCCTGGCCCGTAAACGCCCATTGGCGGCCACCCCACCGGCGATGACCACCCCGGCCACCCGGCGCTCCGCCGCGGCCCTCTCAAGCTTATCGATCAAAACGTCGACCACCGCCTCCTGAAAAGAGGCGGCCAGATCCCTCAAGGCTTGGGAATCGGCCCTCTCGTCGTCCATGGAATACTGCCTATAAACGTTTTGTACCTGGGTCTTAAGGCCGCTAAAGGAAAAATCCAAGCCCTTGCGCCACAAGGGCCTGGGCATGGGAAAGGCCTTGGGATCGCCCAGTTTGGCCATTTCCTCAATCACTCTCCCGCCCGGGTAACCCAAACCCATTAGCTTGGCCGACTTGTCAAAAGCCTCGCCGGCGGCGTCGTCCATCGTCCGCCCCAAAGTCTCAAATTCCAACGGAGACTTGACAAAAAATAGACTGGTATGTCCTCCCGACACCACCAACGCCACCAACGGAAAACCCAGCTCCGGCTTGGCTTGTCCGCTCCCCACCGGATCCCCGAGATCTCCGGGATCCGACAGTTCCCCGGCCTTTCCGCCGCCCTTCGGTTCCCCCGGATCCCCGGGCTCGAAGGGTTCAAAGGGTTCCCCGGCCTTTCTCAAAAAAGGGGCCAAGGCGTGGGCCTGGACGTGGTTCACCCCGGTCATGGGGATCGACAAAGAAATCGAGAGACCCTTGGCGAAACTCAAAGCCACCAACAGGGCCCCGACCAAACCTGGTCCCTGGGTCACGGCCAAACCGCCAACCTCGGACATTCTGGCCCCGGCCGCCGCCAAGGTCTCGGCAACCATGGCCTCCACGGCCTCCAGATGGGCCCGGCTGGCTATTTCCGGCACAACTCCCCCGTAGACCAAATGGAGATCCAACTGGCTCCTGACCACCTCAGAGATCACCACCTGGCCTTCAACCAAGGCCGCCGCCGTCTCGTCGCAAGAGCTTTCCAGTCCCAATACGTACATGCTCCCAAATTCCATTCCGGTTCGCCGCCTAAGCGCGCCCAGCTTTACAAAAACCCCACTCGTGCCAATGGTTAGCGTCTATTAAGCTAAATTAATTAAAATAGCCAATAAGTACAACCTGAAATACGTCCCCATCAATCGAACTTCCGCCCAACCCCTAAAAAAGAGGTGGCTAAAATAACCTCATATTTGTGTTTGTGTTTCTAGGCCTAGGATTAAGTCTCGTCAATTTAACCGCGATAAGGCCTTGCCGCGCAAAAAACCGCATCCTATCGTTCGCCTAACCCACACTGACCAAAAATCGGCCCGTTTACCGCCGGCCCGAGCCCGGGCGGCCCGTGCCCTGACAACCCAGGGAACCGCCAGCCACCCTTGGCCTTAGCGGGTATAACTATGCCATAAATGGAAAGGTTTGGCAACCGAACTTTTCCAACCGACAGTTACTACCATCACAAAACTATTGGCCAAGGTTAATGGCCAACGTTAAGGG
>JAIRNQ010000149.1 GCA_031257955.1 Deltaproteobacteria bacterium
TAAGCTCCATGACGCTGGTGGTCGTGGTAATGGCCATGGCCGCCAAGGTGATGCCCACGGCCTGGACGCTAAGTCGGCCCGTCAGGAGCAGCCCTTGACGGGTCAGCGTCAACGGACCAATATGGGCCAGCGGCTCCCCGGGCATGGAAAAGGGCAAGACCAGCCAAATGAAGAGTAAAAATAAGTTTATGGCCGCCAGGCGGCGCAGAAAGGCCCAAGGCTTTTCCGGGCCCGAGAGAACGGCCAAGACGACCGATCCACCCAAGCCGGCCAGGGCCCCGGGAAATCCGGTAGCCAGGGCCAGCACGAAAGACCAGACCACCAGGGCGATAAGCTTAACCCTGGGATCGAGCCTGGCCAGAAAGCCCCCGCCGGTTTCGCTCTCGCCGATTCCCATAACTCCCGCCAAGTCCCTTTGGCCTTTGGCCCAAGGGAAAACGCCCGATTTCTCTGGGGTCCCTGATTAAGGACCCATTTTGGGCATATTAACAAAATTGTTGTCAAGTTGCCAACAAGTAATCAAAACGTCTTTTTCTATGATTTTTCCCATCACTTACCGCTTATTTAGATAACTTCTGGCATTTTTTATCCTATGTTTCTAATTTAGTCGCCCCCAAAGCCTCCTAATCCACCCGAGGGTCCCCATGGGCCCCCAGGCCGGGCTCCCTGGCCGACCAGGGATCCCTGGGCGGCGGGCGGATCGCGCTCCTTTACAGTCCCGGCGCTCTCGGGTAAAATTATGCCGACCCCCCAGATCGGCCCGGCCAAAACGACCGGGCCATAATTTTCCCAAAACCCATCGGGGCTTTGGCCCGTAGGAAAAGGAAATGGTACCCAGGTTTTGGCGCCCGCGTTACTGACCATAGCCGCCTTGGCCCTGGACTGGCTACTGGGCGACCCCCAGAATTGGCCCCACCCTGTGCGGATGATAGGACACCTGATCGTGGCCGCCGAGCGCCTGTGTCGCCGGGCATTGGGCATGCTTGGGACCGAACCGGCCCTGTGGATTTTTTTCGGGGCCCTTTTGGCCCTGGCGGTAATCGTCCCTACCGCCCTTTCGACTTGGCTGGTTATGGATCTTGCCGGGCGGATATCCTCGGTTCTTTGGTTCGTCCTCTGCCTTTATCTGGTCTTTGCCATCTTTTGCTTGCGGGATTTGGAAGACCACGTGAACAAAGTCGAAGAGGCTCTCGAAGCCCTGGATCTGGACGGGGCCAGGCGGGCCCTCTCTTGGATCGTCGGGCGCGACACGGCCCATCTTTCGGCCGAAGGCATCAGGCGGGCCACCGTCGAAACCATCGCCGAAAACTTTGCCGACGGGCTAGTTGCGCCTTTACTCTACCTGGCCCTGGGCGGACCGGTCTTGGCCTGGGCCTACAAGGCCGTAAACACCTTGGATTCCATGGTTGGCTACAAGAACGACCGCTACCTTTATTTGGGACGCTTTTCGGCCCGCCTGGACGACGCGGCCAACTTTGTCCCGGCCAGAATCGCCGCCCTGATCCTGATCCTGGGCGCCAAAATCATTGGCCTGGACGCCAAAGGCGCCTTTAGCCTCTGGCGCCGGGAGGGCAACTATCATTCCAGCCCCAACTCCGGCCAGACCGAGGCGGCCATGGCTGGGGCCTTGGGCGCCTGGCTGGGCGGCCCCAACCGCTACGGTGGCCAACTGTTCGACAAACCCGTTATCGGGGCTGGCGGCGGCGAGGTTACCCGCCAAAACGTCCTTTCGGCCCTCAGACTGGCCAAAATCTCCACCCTCCTGATCCTGGCCCTGGCCTTGGTTATCGAGGCTCTGGTCGCCCTGGCTTTGGAAACGCCCTGGGGCTGGGGCCTGGCCTCATAGGCTACACCCTGGTCACCCTTGATTTCCCCTTAACCACTTTAATAGGCTATTTATTCACAATTATACCAGTATCTTTAACCAACTTTCTGGCCATGAGCTCATTTTTATAAAGCTCTTGACTTCACTACGATAAGCCATTAATACCATTCATAGCGCTTTTAGCATTTTTTTGGCGCTTCATTGAGTGTCCTTGGTTTCCCTTAACCCCTTTGTGGACCTCTTAACCCGCGCCGGTCCGAGGCGCTAACGCCCAATGGGCGAGGCTAAATTTTAATGACGAACATAAACGAACTTTCCCACGGAGGCAACGTGGAAGAGGCGGCCAGGAAACTGGGACTCTCCACCAAACAAATCATCGATTTTTCGGCCAACATTAATCCCCAAGGCTTGCCTCCGGGCCTCAAGAAATATCTTCGGGATAGCGTCGATGTCATCGCCCATTACCCGGAGATATACGCTTCGGACTTAATCGACAAGCTCTCCGGCGACGCCGGGTTGCCCAGTTGGTCATTTTTGGCCGCGGCCGGGTCCACGCCCCTAATATACATGCTGGCCAGGCATCTGGGCACGGCCAAACACGCCATAGTGGCCCCGGCCTTTTCCGAGTATGAGGCCGCCCTCAAAATCGCCGGCTTGCGCAACATTACCTACCGGATCCTAGACGAATCCACCCTCTTCGTCCTGACCCCCGAGAAGGTTGAAGATATTCTGAAAGACGCGCCCGACATGGTCATTCTGGCCAACCCGGCCAACCCGACCGGACGCTTGGTCCCAAACGAAAGCCTGGAAATACTGCTAAAAGCCTCGACCGAGAAGGGCTTTTGGCTGGTGGTCGACGAGGCCTTCATGGGCTTTTGCCAAGAAGATCGATCCCTGCTGGCCGCCACCAAGGACAACCCCTCCCTGATCGTGTTAAGGTCGCTTACCAAAATCTTTGCCATTCCGGGCCTCCGGCTGGGCTACCTGGTCTGCGGGAACCAATTTTTTATGAAAAACCTCGCCGACACCATGGAGCCTTGGGCCATCAACGCCCTGGCCCAGAAAGCCGGGATCTTTCTTCTGGACAAGCGCGACTACCTCAAAAAAACTCCCGAAATCACCTGGGGTTTGCGCGGCTACGCAACCAAAAACCTCGCGCCGTATTTTGACTTCATCCCCTCCGACTGCAACTTTCTCATGGGATGTCTTAAATACACCAAACGGTATTTTACCAAAGGTTCCCGCTCCGGGTATCCCCCGCCGCCGGCGGGTACCAGGAGGAACGACTTCATAGCGCCAGCGGAAGCCTTGAAAGAAAAGCAAAAGCTACTAAATTTCTTATTTAAACAAGGACTCCTGGTAAGGGATCTGGACAACATGAAAGGCTTGGCCGGAGGTTACCTGCGCCTGGCCGTTCGGCCCGTTGACGATGTCAATCGGCTGGTCACGGCCCTGGAGGTTTTTTATGACGTTTAATAACCCCGGCGCCCCCAAGCCGCCACTGGCCGCAGCGGCCTGGCCCCCAAAAACCGAGGCCGGCCCATTAACCCCGGAGACATCCCATGCCTGAACTACCCGAGGTCGAAACCATAGCCAAGGACCTGCGCAAGATGATTGCCGGTCTAACCATCGCCGAGGTCAAAGTCGATTACGGCAAAATCGTGGGGACCGATCTGGCCGGCTTCGCCCCGTCCCTTACCGGCCGGACCATTGGGGACGTGGGCCGGATAGGCAAATGGCTCAAAATGGATCTAGATTCCGGCTTTACTCTCTTGGCCCATCTCAAGATGACCGGCCAGTTCGTTCTGGAAGAGAAGCCGGGTGCCTTGGCCTCACAATGGCCCGCCCACGCCCGGGTCGGCTTTAAGCTGGTCGGGGAGGGGGTGGAAAAAACCCTCTTCTATCTGGACATCAGAAAGTTTGGTCGCCTTAGGGTTTTTGACCAAGAAAGCTTAACCAATTACCTGGATTTCCTGGCCCTGGGCCCGGATCCCCTTAACCTTAATTCCGATCGTTTCCATAAAATCATAACCTCAAAAAAAGGTCGCCTTAAACAAATCCTCCTGGACCAAACCCTCGTCTCGGGCCTGGGCAACATCTACGCCGACGAATCCCTTTTCGCCGCCTCCCTTTCCCCAAACCGCACGACCGATAGCCTGACCAAGCTTGAAACGGCCCATCTCCTTGCCAAAATCCAGGCCATTTTAACCGAGGCCATCGAGTTTCGGGGCTCAACGGTCGAGAACTACCGGGCCCTGGACGGGCCGGGTTCCTTCCAGGATCGCCACCAGGTTTACGGCAAATCGGGAAAACCCTGCCCCAAATGCGGCCAGATCTTAGTCAAAATCAGAATCGGCGGCCGCGGGACCGTCCACTGCCCGGCCTGCCAGACATGACCGGCCCCTCGGCCGGCCCATTGGCCCGGCCAGGTATAGCCAATTGACTTCCCCCCATGACAAGTGCTGGCTAACCAGCTCCTTTCGCCGCCCGGCCTTAGAGACTCATCCGCCACTTTACCCCCACCAGGAATAACTAAATGACTTACCCTTATCGCACGCCCAGGATTGCCAGCGGCCTTTCTGTTTTTTTACACTCTCACGCCTACGATTACCTAGGTAAGCCCATCGGGCTTTTGGCCAACCAAGCCTCGGTCGAGCCTGACCTTCAGCACGCCCTGTTGTCCTTGGATATAAAACTCCCAGGGTCTGTCAAGAAAATCTTCTCTCCCCAGCACGGCTTCGTCGGCGAAAAGCAAGACAACATGGTCGAATCCGACCACGGCCAGCTCCCGGACGGTCGGCCCGTTTACAGCCTCTACTCGGAAAGACGCGCCCCTAAAGCCGAATGGCTTTCCGATCTGGATGTTTTACTGGTCGATCTCCAAGACGCCGGGACCCGGGTTTACACCTTCGTCTGGACGGTAGTCCTGACCATGGAAGTCTGCGCCGAGATCGGTTTAGAAGTCATTATCCTCGATCGACCCAACCCAATCGGCGGCGAAGCCATTGAAGGGAACCTTCTCGACGATGATTGCCAATCTTTTGTCGGTTTGGCCCCCATTCCCATGCGCCACTCGCTGACCATGGGCGAGCTTTGCCTCTATGTTAACTCCCGATTCAAGAAACCTTGCAATCTGACCGTTATCCCCATGCACGGTTGGCAGCGGGATATGTACCATTTTGATACTGAACTTACTTGGGTCATGCCCTCACCCAACTTGCCCCTTCCCACCTCGGCTTTGCTTTACCCCGGCGCCGTCATCTGGGAGGGCACCAACGTCTCCGAAGGCCGTGGCACCACCCGTCCCTTCCATATCTTCGGCGCGCCCTACCTGGACTCCAGGGCCTTGGCCCTCGATCTTAAACCCCTTAAGCTTCCTGGATTCATGGCCCGAGAAGCTTCCTTCCAACCTACCTTCAACAAATGGTCCGGGGAACTTTGTCACGGCCTCGAAATCTACCCCCAAGACAAATCCTTCAAGCCATTCCTCACCGCCCTCTCCATCTTGGAAATTATACTCCGGCGCTGGCCGAATGAATTTAAGCTCAAGGAACCTCCCTACGAATACGAGTTTGAACGCCGTCCCATCGACCTCATCCTGGGCCGCAAAGGCCTCTTCGAGGCCCTAAAATCCGGAACCTCGGCCAAGGAACTCTGCGCCTCTTTTTCGGAGGAACTGAAACGCTACCGGCGAGAGATAAAAACGATTAAGTTATATTGAAAGTTTTTATTTTTCAGCCTATACTTAAAATCATTTTTTATCATAAAGTTTTATCGTTAAGTCTACAACATCAACTGCCCAAAAAACTTCAAAACTTCGCATTATGCTTTAGGGCTGAAATATTGCCGTTAATACTCGTCGCCATTGAACGGCACTCACCAACAATGGATTTTTCACCTTGATCGACATTAAAGCCGCCGAGATGATGGCAAAGCTCCATGACGCTTTAAAAGCCCATGGTTATGACGGACACGTTCTTGAAGTTTATTTGGTGCGGCTATTGTTTTGCCTGTTTGCGGATAGCACAGATATTTTCCCAAATAATAGCTTTAGGGCTTATCTTGATGCCTCTAAACCAGACGCTAGCGATCTTTCCTGTCGCATAGAGCGCCTTTTTGAAATTTTGGATAGGCCAGATGGGGTCAGAAAAAAACGGGATCTTATCAGCGACGAATTGAATCAATTTCCATATGTTAATGGTTCTTTGTTTTCTGAGACCTTGCCAATAACGGATTTCGATACAAGCATTCGTCAAATTTTACTTGAATGCGCTAAATTTAACTGGAGTTCCATCAGTCCGGCCATATTTGGTGCCATGTTTCAAGGGGTAATGGACAAAGACAAGCGCCGGGAAATGGGCGCCCATTATACCGACGAGAAAAACATTCTTAAAGTTATCAATCCTCTGTTTTTGGATGATCTATGGGCAGAGTTTGAGAGGGTAAAAACCGATCCGAAGGCATTGGGACAATTTCACGAAAAAATCGCCTCGCTAAAATTTCTCGATCCGGCTTGCGGCTGTGGCAACTTTTTGATCGTAACATATAGGGAACTAAGAATACTCGAACTAGAAATACTTAAAATTAAAAATTCTGACAATAGATTAATCTTAGATATGCTAATAAAGGTAAAAATAGGACAATTTTATGGCATTGAGCTTGAAGAATTTCCCAGTCAAATCGCTTACGTGGGCATGTGGCTTACGGATCACCAGATGAACCTTAAAGTTTCCGAAACGTTTGGAGCCTCGCTTTGTCGCCTGCCTTTGACTGACGGCTCTTCCATCAAGGTCGCCAACGCCCTCCGGGTTGACTGGGAGAGCGTCGTTGCCAAATCGGAATTGGCCTACATTCTCGGCAATCCGCCCTTCGCCGGGGGAATGATGATGACCCGGGAACAAAAAGGGAGATGGTCGATATTTTTGGCGACATAAAAGGCGTCGGGGAATTGGACTACGTTTCTGCCTGGTACCGTAAGGCGGCTGAATATATGTCAGGCACGGACATAAAGGTCGCCTTCGTTTCCACCAATTCCATAACCCAAGGCCAGCAAGCCATAACCTTATGGAAAGTTTTAATCGGCCTGGGTATAAAAATCAATTTCGCTTATCGGACTTTCGTTTGGACTAATGAAGCCAAAGGAAAAGCGGCGGTTCATTGCGTTATCGTTGGCTTCTCTACGGTGGAGGCCAAAGAGAAAGCTATTTATGAGCATGGCGAAAAGAGAATAGTGACAGGGATTAACCCCTACTTGGTTGACGCCCCGACCGTCTTCATTGAGTCCCGAGGGGATCCCATATGTAAAGTGCCAAAAATGCGTTTTGGTAGCATGCCCCGGGACGGAGGTTGGTTCATCCTGAGCGAAGGCGAGAAAGCCGAATTGCTGGAAAACGATCCCTTGGCCGAAAAATGGATACGGCCTTATGTGGGCGCCCATGAGTTGATTAACGGGAATCCCCGTTGGTGTTTGTGGCTCACCGATGCCCAACCGGAGGAAATCAGGCGATGCGGAAAAGTGTTGGCCCGGGTGGAGAAAGTTAAGCGATTCAGGTTAGACAGCCCTGCGGAGGCGACACGTAAATTCGCTGATAGGCCTACCCTGTTTTGCCAAATCGCCCAGCCGGACATTGATTATATCGCCGTGCCGAGGGTCTCTTCGGAAAGACGTAGTTATGTACCTTTAGCTTATTTATCCGCTAAAAACATAGCCAGCGATGCGTTGTTGTTAATACCTGGAGCGGAACTATTTCATTTTGCTATATTAACATCAAGTTTGCATAATATTTGGATGCGATTGGTTGCCGGCCGCCTGAAAAGCGATTATAGATATTCTAATAAGAGTTTCCCAATTTTTCGTACTATAGAAAACAGCTGAATCCTGTTGATCACTCTTCTTTATAGAAGCCCAGGGATGAGTGACCAGAAAACATCAAATATGGGAGTTGGTTTATTCCTACTAAGTAAAAAATACTACTTGACAATTGAAACTTTAGTCGCTATTGTAGACAAGAGTTAGTTCATTCTGTTCTCCACAGATTACCTTTTTGTCTACAACCTAGTGAGGAAAGTTAACAATGGCAACTGAAACTATAAAACTAATCTCCATAACAATAGACGTAAATGAAGAAGAGGTAACCGCCACAAATTCAAGGCCTATCATCTGGAACAAATTCGCCACAAAAGTCGAAAAAACTGCCGCCAACTGTCCCGGTATTCTCTCTTGCGGCTCCGCGGCGCTGGTCAGGTCGGTGACTCGGGACATGCTCGCCGGCCTTTTCAATATTGCCATGAAAAATAACCTTAAAATATAGTACTAAAAATCTTAATACGTACTCTATAAAGGAGATTTTTTATGTCAGTTCCGTTAAGCGTCCGCATGGTCGAAA
>JAIRNQ010000249.1 GCA_031257955.1 Deltaproteobacteria bacterium
GCCCGAGGTGGCCCGCCGCCCAAAAGGTTTCTAGAGCTTGAGATCCAAGCCGCTGATCTTTTTTTCGAGCATAAGCTTTACCAGATCGGCCATGTAGCTGCCGGCCTCGACCGCCGGGGTCCCGCCCCGGTGAATGTTGGAGATGACCGACCTCTTGGCCTCGGGGATGTTCGGGTAGGCCTTGTAGCAAAGATAGGCTGACATACTCTCGCTGGTGACCAAGCCCGGCCGTTCGCCGATAAGGCAGACGACCACCTCGGCCCCGGTGATCTCGCTGATGGCGTCCTCGGATCCGACCCGTCCGTATTTGACGAAGAAGGGCGGGGAAGTGGTTATGCCGAAGCCCTTAAGCCCATCGGTCATGGATTTTAGGGTGTCGATGGCGTTAACCATCACCGCCTTGGTCGAAAGGCCGTCGGCCACGAAAACCACCACCTTGTTTTGGGCGCCAACCAGGGCCTTAATCTTGGCCGATTCCTCCGGCCCAAAGCGCCTGCCCAAGTCGGGCCTTGTGAGAAAGATGTCCTTGTTTTCGCACAGGGTGGTGAATTTGGGGAGGTTATGCTGGGCCATCCATTCGTCCGGGACGTCGGTGAAAACGGCGTCCATGGCCACGGCGTGGTCGGCCCTAAACCTAAGCATGGTATGGGTCAGGTAGCGGCAGCCGGCCCGGCCGACCCCGATCCTGGCCGGGGTGATTTTCTTGACCGCCTTTAGGGCTTCCAGAGTATGGGGGTTAGGGACGTCGATCCGCTCGCTGAGATCCTCTTCGAGGATGTCGGGCAGTATCGCCCCGTCGTCCCGGCCGGACGGGGCCAAGGGCGAGCCGCTCCCCGCCGTCGGGGGGGCCCCGCCCGAAGAGGCGGCCATGTCCTTCAATATTTTAGCCACGTATTGCTTGATTTCGTTTTCGGAAATCATGTTGTATTCCCTCGCGTCGATCCAAAATCGTTTCGGTGGCCAACCCTACGGTCGGCCCGGGTAGCCAGACCTACGGCTGGCCCGTCGGTCGGCCCTACGGTCGGCCCGTCGGTTGGCCCATTAATAGAAGATCGAGGCGTCGCCGGCCTTGGAAGTCAGGCGCCCCTTTTCGTCCATTAGCTCCATCTTCTTCATCCAACCAAAAAACTCGGGGGCCGGGGTCTTGCCCAGAACCTCGCGCAAGGTGGCGTCGTCATGGTAACTGGTGTCCAGATAAGCCAGCATGACATCGTCGCCCACCGGAACTCCCATGTAATAGTTGGCCCCGGCCAAGGCTGCCAAGAGAGTGGCCATTTCCTGGTCGTCCTGGTTAATTTTGGTGTGGTTGGTGTAGCAGGGGGCCATGCCCATGGGGATGCCCAAAAGCTTGCCCATGAAGTGATCTTCCAGGGTGGCCCTGACGATCTGGCGACCGTCATAGTGGGTTTCCGGGCCTATGAAACCTGAGACGTTGTTGAGCATGAAGGGCTTGTAGCGGCGGGCAAAGCCGTAACAGCGGGCCTCCAGGGTGACCATGTCCACCCCGCCGTCGGCGTCGATGGATTGCTCGGAGCCTTGGCCGGTCTCGAAGTACAGAAGGTTCGGGCCCGGGGCCTGCCCCAGTTTGTGGATGCAGTCGTAGGCCTCGTCCAGAATGGTGGCCGTTACCCCGAACCCGTCGTTGGCCAGTTGGGTGCCGGCCAGGCTTTGGAAGATGGAGCAGGCCAGGGCCCCTTTTTCCACGGCTTTCATTTGAGTGGTTACGTGGGCCAGCACGCAGTTTTGCGTGGGCACTCCCCACTTTTCCATGAATTCGTAGAGCATGTTCAAGATGGCCAGGGTATTGTCAATGGTGTCCTCGACCGGGTTAACGCCAAAAATGGCGTCCCCGGAGCCGTAGGAGAGACCTTCGCAAAGGGAGGCTTTGATGCCCTCCAGATCGTCGGAGGGGTGGTTGGGCTGGTTCCTAAAAGAAAGGGTCCCGGGTAGTCCGATGGTCGTGTTGCAGGTCGAGGTTACGACAATCTTGGCCGCCCCGGCCACCAGATCCATGGTGGTCATGAGTTTGGCCACCGCCGCCGCCACCTCGGCCTCGATGCCACGGGACATGCGGATGATGTCCTCGCCAGACGTATCGTGGGACAAGATCCAGTTGCGAAGTTCGCCAATGGTCCATTTTTTGATCTTTGAGTAAATGCCCAAACTCAAATCTTCTTTTAAGACTCGGCTAACTTCGTCTTTCTCCGGCGGCAGGACGGGGTTCTCGTAGATGTCTTCCAAGGTCAGGTTGGAAAGGACAATCTTGGCCGCCGTGCGTTCGGTGACGGTCCGGGCGGCTCGATCCAATAGCACGTCACCGGCTTTCTCGTCGTTGGCTCTGGCCAGAACGTCGGTCAGGTCCTTGAAGGCGAAGACCTGCCCGGCCAACTTGGTCTTTAATATCACGACTACCTCCATAAAGGGCGCCAGGAAGGGCCGACCCTTAAACGGTTAGAAACCACTTAGGCGATCGCCCAAGGTTTATCGAAAAGGCTTAAAATTAAACGATTACTCAAGATGCTCTGGAAAGTGGCTAAATATTAGCCGCTCACCCAAGGTCTATTGAAAGTGGCTATATATTTCAGCGAAAAGCCGATTCGGCCGCGGACCAAAAACCGCCGGGCCGAAAGTCATACATAGCGTAAACATCCATATGAATTATTCCCGGGATAAAAAAACGGGCTATGTCCCGGTTATAAAATCACCACCCCGTCCGGCTTTCCAGACAGTTGGTCGGCCGGCATCCCCGTCCGCTTACCGAACGGCCTGTGCCCTTAGGCCCAGGCTAAATCGCCCAGCCGCTCGACCAGACACTCGAGCCCTTGCCCGGTTACCGGAGAGACTCTGAAGGTTTCCTCAATGCCGGCGTTCTTCAATGACAGTTCGGCCTTGTGGACGGTCTCGGGCCCGGCCAGATCGATTTTGGTGACCACCCCGATGACCCGGGACTTCAGGGCCAGGGCTATCTTGGACGGGAGCCAAATGGGTTGTTGGCCGTTCATCACCATCAAAACGGCGTAAGCCCTGGACGAATTCAGGATCAAGGCGTTGTAAAATCTGGGTATGGCCAGCATCTCGCCGGGGGTGTCTATGCTAAGGCTTCGGTTGTAAACCAGGGCCTCGGTTTTTTTGATTTCTTTGGGACCCAAGCCCAGCGCGGCCAAAAGTGTGCTCTTGCCCGCCGAGACCGGTCCGATGACCATAAGCGGCTTTTCCGCCGTTCCCAAGTCCGCCCCCTGGGTCGCCCGAGAAGGCGCCCCCGGGGGCTCACCCAATGGCCCAACATTGGGATTGCCTTTGGGGTCGCCGTTGGCGCAACCGTTGGCGTCCTTGTCCGGGACAAGGAACTGTCGCGGTTTTTCCGGAGCGGCCATCGTTAGGTACGGGTTACCGGGGCCGGGGAGAAACCCAAAATATCGGTCAAGGCCTTGATGGCCCCGTGTAGGGCGCTTTCGACCGAGGCCACGTCCCCGGTAAAAACCAGACAGCCCGTGAAGCGGTCCACAAACTCGAGTTTGACGTTTCCGGTCTTGTCGGCCGCGTCGGCGGCGATGATGGCCCCTTCGCCCGGGGTGATGGTCATCAGGCCGATGGCCCCGCTGTCGTCCACGCCGATCTGTTGGCAGAGTTCTGGGCTGGGATGGGCGATGACGTGGGCCAGGGTGGCCTGCTTACCGGGCACGTATTCATGAATTTGCCGGATCTTCTCGCTCATGTGCCTTTATTGCCCGTCCCACCCCGAAGGCCCATCTTCAACGTGGCTAGGCCATAAGGTTTGGGCCATCGCCCTTTATGTTATTCGTATGATTTCTAGGCTTTTCCGATTTGGGAATGGGCCATGGCTTTGGCCTAAATCGGTGCCATTAGCTTAACTTATTTCCGCCCTTTTGGCAAACTACCCGGTCGCCGGGTCGTCGTCGCCTAAGGCGCCTGGCCGGGGTCATGGGCCGGGCACTGGCAACTTGAGGCTTCCACCGTAACCTTTGGGGGCCTTGTCCCCAGCCGCGGCAACTTGAGGCTTCCACCGTAACCTTTGGGGGGCTTGTCCCCAGCCGCCCTGGCCGCCATTATTGGCGACAATGGAGTAGGCAAAAAACGGGGAGGGGCGAAAGGGGGCGACAAATCTCCTCGGGTCCGCTCGTAGCCCAGTCTTTCCCGAATGGGCCCATAACGGACAAAAGCATTTGTACCGGATTGCCCATCCGGCCAAGTTTCGGATAAGCTAGATTTTAAGTCAAAATTTATTGGCTGTCAAAAATAATTCGTCCAATCGAACGGTCCGGGCCTTTCTTTTGCCCCCGAAAAGTGAGAAAATGACACACGACAATGCTCCTTTTGGCTTGTCCCGGGGTGACCGGCCTACCGTTGTCCCATAGTATGTTTGTAAATTCTGACAAAATTTTCAAAAAAATTTTTTGTATTTTTATCTTGACATGGCCTAAGCCAGGGGTTACACTGAAGGCAAATCTAAAATCTGTATTTTTCGGTAAATTCAAAAGTCGTATAGATGACTGGAATATAGAGAACTACGGTGTCTCGATTAATCCCGCCCAATTGGCCTTTCGGGACCCAACCAACCCGGTCCCTTCAAGCGACTTTGTTCCGGACAACCGCCGGAAGCCTTGGCCGACCACGGGGTATGGCCGTTTTTACCGGATGGGCCGCCCGTTTTAGCGGGGTGGGCCAAAAAAATTTTGCGCCGAAAAAAGTCATCTAGGTAACTTTGAGCTAGAAAACTTGGGACCATTTGGGTCAATTCCGGATCGAACATTCACGAAACGCTTTATTTGTCGGCGTTTTGGCCCGGCGGGGGCCGGCGCCCGAGCGGCCCGAATTGGGCCATGGGGACGGACCACGCCGCTCCCATAAACAAACCAACCAAGGCCGCCGGCCTTTGGCCAAAAGCCAAAGCCTAGGCCTATTAACCTTCGGCCGCCACCGAGGGACTTTTGGGTGAAATAATATGAAGAGAGCCGTCCAAACAGGGATGTTACTGCAGAAAGGCTGTGGCTTAACCCTTTTGACGCCGGACGAGGTTAAGGAAACGCATTACGCCGGGTTAGAGATCCTGGCGAAAACCGGAGTGTTCGTCGATTCCGACGAGGCTTTGGAGATCTTTCACTCCATCGGCTGCGTAGTCGACAAATCAATTAAACGGGTACGAATTCCGGCCCACCTCGTTGAGGCCGCCTTAGAGAGCGCGCCTTCCCAATTTATCGTCAGGGGCCGGGATCCTGAAAGAGCTTTGAGGATTGGCGGAAAAAGAGTCAGCTTCACGCCTTTTGGGGAAGGCGTAAGGGTTAACGACCCCTATACCGGCGAGCAAAGGGACTCCACAAAAAAAGATTTGGCGGCCATCACCCGCCTATCCGACTGGATTGACGAGTTTGACATAATTCATAGGGCCGTGGCCTCCCAAGACGTCCACCCCGAGTCCTATCCCCTTCACAATTTCGAGTCGATGATCCATAACACGACCAAGCCCATATCGTTGGGCGGCGGCAACGGCTTTCTGGTTGACAAGATGATTCAGCTGGCGGCCATGGTCAGGGGGGACAAGGATTCCCTGAGCCTCGAGCCGTTGATGGTTATCAGCACCTGCCCGGTCAGCCCCTTAAGACTGGTCAGCGAGTGCTGCGAGATAGCCATACACGGGGCCCGCCACCGGATCCCGGTTCGCTTCACCACCATGGCCCTCTCTGGCAGCACCAGCCCCATAACCATGGTCGGAACCATGGCCGTCCAGAACGCCGAGTTTATGGCCTGCGCGACTTTGAGCCAGGCGGTCAGCAGGGGAGCGCCCATCTTCAGGAGCGGGACTTCAACCCAGCTGGACATGAAAAAAGGCGACGCCTCGGTCGGTTCCCCGGAAATGGCCATGATGGCGGCCATGAACGCCCAGATTGCCCAGTTCCACGGAGTACCCTCCTGGACGGGCGGGACATAGACGGACAGCAAGATCCCCGGCGGCGCCCAGGCCGGACACGAAAAAACGCTCACAGCCCTTTTGGCTGGCTTGGCAGGGTCCAATGTCATCTACGGGGCGGGAATGCTTGAGTGTGGAATGACGGTCGATTACGGGCAGCTGCTTTTGGATTCCGATATGCTTCAGATGGTTCTGTTCCTTCTTCGAGGAGAAGAGGTAACCGAGGAAAATCTGGACCTTGAGGAGATCCACGAGATAGGCCCCCACGGCAATTACATGATGAGCAAGCTCACTCGTAAGTTTATGAGGGCCCAGAGCCGTCCCAAGTTCTTCGACCGCATGAACATGGAAGCCTGGAAAAAACAGGGTAGCCCCGATTCCTACCAGGTGGCCTTAAACAAAGCCAAAGATCTGTTGGCCAACCACAAGGTCGAGCCGCTTTCGGACTCGGTCTCGGACGACATCAGGCGTTTCATAGTTGAGGCGGAGAAAGAACTGGGCGTGCCCAGCAAAAACCCCGACTATGACCCGACCAAAGGCAGCCTCACCTAACACCCGGGCGGTCCGTGCCCCGGGGGTGACCCCGGGGCCAAATGACTAATCAATGACTAAACATAGGCAACCCAGCGCCCAAACCGATTGATTACCGGGAGATCGGCCACGGCTAGTATATAGGCGACCGCTATCGTCGGCTTAAAACCCTTTCCCGCCGCGCCCCGGACGAGGTCCGTTCGTCGAAATTTCGGCTCCGACCGATGGATCGCGGCGGCGGCCCCATTGGTCGCCGGCCCCAAGCCGGCGACCAATAATCGAACCGAGTCTTTACCCAGGCCCGGCCCCTGACCGGAAAGCAAAAGAAAACCATGTCCCTGAAGTACGCCATTTTCGATTTTGACATGACTTTGGTCGATTCGATCAAACCCCTTATGACCAGCGCCAATCTGTTGGCCGGTGAGTTTGGCCTTAAAGAGGTGACCTACGATCAGGTCTACCTTGCCGAAGTTTCAGTTCCCAACTGCACTTTCGAGAAGCTCTGGGGCCAACTATGGGGCCATTACGATCCCGCTTGGTATGAAGCCTACGCCGACCACATGAGTGAGCCTGAATATGAGGCTATGGAACTCTTCGAGGGCGGCTTGGAGACTTTGGAGACGTTAAAGAAAAAAGGCGTTGGCCTGGGCTTGGCCTCAAACCGGGACACGCCCGACAAGCCTCTAAAGAAGCTTGGCATATTCGATTTTTTTAAGGCCATCGTCGGCCAACTGGACGTCAAAAACGTCAAACCCGCCCCGGACATGATCCTTAAGGCCATGGAGCTTTTGGGGGGCAAGCCCGAGGAAACCCTTTACGTCTGCGACTCCAAGGGCGATCTGTTGGCCTCCAAGGCAGCCGGGGTCAAGGCCATGGCCATGACCACCGGCGGGCACGGCAAAGAGGAGCTGCTATCCCTCGGCGCCTTCAGGACCGGGGACAAGCTGACCGAAATCATCAATCTGTTCGACTAACGGCCCTTCGGCCGGCCCTCTAGCCGGCTGGCCGCCTTGGGACAACCCAAGCTTTGGTCCAGCCATTTAAAGCCGACGCTAAGCCCCAGCCCTAAACGGCCAAACTAGGCGTCAGCTTTAAGCTGCTTGGCTAAACGCTAGCCCTAAACGGCTAAACTAGGCGTCAGCTTTAAGCTGCTTGGCTAAACGCTAGCCCTAAACGGCTAAACTAGGCGTCAGCTAAAGCGGCTTGGCTAACCGACATAATAATAGGCTGGACATAATCGAGCCGATAATCGTCAACTTTATTCCGCGACTCGCGCCAAAAGAATCAACCTGAAACACATCCCTTAGCCGGTTATACAAGTTACAAAATAGATTTTAAATCTTATGGGATTATTATAACTTTATTTTAGTTATCAAGTTTAAGTTTAATTAAGTTAAAAATTGATTCCACCAGATATATCTTCACGGTTTGTCGCTACTGGCTAAGGCATTAATTTG